>NZ_JBFTLH010000025.1:0-76614 GCF_056396345.1 Cupriavidus sp. 05T42 | reverse complement strand
GAGGATGGCTACTACAGGAGCATTCCCGCGGCGACCGTCGTATCGGAAAGCTCAAGATCGCTCAAGCCTTGCAGTGACGCCGGACACGTGGAACTCGCCGGATGCATCGGCATCCCGGACGCCACGCAGGCAGGCATCGTCTGGTTCGGCTACTCCGACGTGCAATGGACGCGAAGCGTCATGGACGCGCACAGGGGGGCCGCCGGCAAGCCGCTGCGTGAACTGCATATGCGTGCCTTCGATGCGGGCGCGTGGGCCAAGGCGCACCAAACCTCACCAGGCAAGCCAGCCGGCAACGCCCGGGGCAACACGCCCCATGCGGTGCCGATCGGCGCCCTGGCCACCACCGTGGCCGACTACGTAGCTATCGCCAAATCGGCACCCATCGGCCCCCGCGCCTTCATGCCGCCTTCCGCGCCCAACTTTAGTGGGCGCGTAGGGCGAACCGATGCCACCCAATCAGCTTGTCGGCGTCGCAGCCCGGACATGCAGGCCGCGATCATCGCACTGGACGACCCCGCCGGCGTTGCGCAGGACCTCGCCGCCCTGATCCACTGGCATCAGGAGCGCTTGCTGGACACGTACGTGCCAGCCGGCAAATACGACAAGAAAAACGGCTACGGCAGCTATCCCACCACGCACCGGAATCTGGCTGCACTGGATGGTGCCATCAAGTCATTCCGGCAATCCAATGATGAGAAAGTGAAACTCGAGGTGTTCAGTACGGCGAATCACCTTGCGAACTACCTTGAGGGCAGCTACGAGTTTGCGAGGCAAGACACAGCGTCCCGCGGGGGAATGGCCGCACCGCCGGACACGCCGGAAGACGTCAAGAAAAAGCAGGAAATGGATGCGGCAATCCGCAATCCTTCCCCGCAGAAAGTCCAGTCTGCGCAGAACGAATCGTGGGGCAAATATCTGCGCCGCTTCAAGCCTGAACTCCATAGCGCGTGGCGCAATGAGTTCAAGACCTTGACTGACGCGCTGCAGGCCCAGCACGTGGAACCGCTGGCAAAGGCCCACGCCGCGTGGATGCGGAGCAACCTCCTCGCCAACAAGCTCGACTGCACGCATGACGGGAGCAATGCACTGAGCGGCGACGCATACGCGGAGACGTTGCAGCGCTGCATCGCCACAACGCAGCAAATCGAGGGCTGCGCCATGGTCTACGTCCAATGGCTCAAGGGTGACATCACCGATAGGAGCAATCTGCTACTCCGAGGGCTGGTATTGCGCCAGGACACACTGATCCGCGAGATGGCCGCCATGCCGCTGGACCCGGCAAAGTTGCCGTGGGCAACGCGGATGGATCAGTACCAGCAGCACATGCAGGCGCTGCTCAAGCCCGCCTGGGATGCGAAGGTAAAGGCGGCGATGGCGCAAGACGCGGTGGACAAGGCGAAGGCCGATTACGGCCGTGCATACGGTGAATTTATCTCGATAGCGGCACTGGAGGACCGGAATTTTGCGGACAATCCCTATTATCAGAAGGTGAAGGCAGCCCAGGAGCGTGTCAATGCCGCAGAGGAAAAAGCACGCGCCGCGAAGCAGGAAAYCAATGGAAAGCTGCTACCGGACTCCGTCGCCAGCTTGCTGGTTCACGTGGCCGCTCCAATCGCCACGGCCYTGCGCGAATACAACAACAACGCCGCCGAGCGCACGCTCGCACGCTGGATGGCGATTATCGGCGTGACGATGCGCACGCCGGTGGGCGTGATCGATGTCAGCGGCAAGGCAGGGGACACCATCAAATTCCTCGCCCAGACGTTCGTCGGCAATCTCGTTGAGGCAGGCAAGCAAAGCGCCAAGCCGCTGAGCAACGGCCAGATCCGGCAGCTGACGGCATACGCCGAACGGCAGGTGGTGGGAAGCTTCGCCAGCGGCAATATCGGGGCATTCAACACGGCCATTGCGTCCAAGGCTGTGAAAGCGAAGATTGCCGTGTTTATCACTGACGACATGGAAAGGACGCTAGCGAACATCAAGGACCCAACCAAGAAAATCGCCTGGCTGGTCGAACATGTGAAAACCCCAAGGAGCCTGCACGAATACGGCGTACTGAGAATCAGCCGCTCGATCCCGATTTTCGGCGCGGTATCGATGGGAATCCTGGCCGCCATCGACGCCGTGTGGAAATTCGCGGGCTGGGAGCAGATGCTGCAAGCCGAAGCGAAGGCGTTGTCGTTCCAGAAGACCTGGACGCAGGACGTGCGGGTGAATCTGGGGTACGGGTTGTATGTGGGGGCGCTGGCTGCGGGCGCGGCGGCGGTGGTGCAGGTGTATGGGACGTGGAGTAATTTGTATGCGACGGGGATGGTGAAGCGGGTGACGGGTAAAGCGTTAGCGGCACGTGCAGGGATTGCGCTGCGGGTGGCGGGTGGACTGATGGCGGTGGTGTCTGGGGTGGCGGCGGCGATGGACCTTGTGGACGGCTTTCAAAGCTTGGGTCGCGGGCAATGGATGCTCGCGGCACTGAAACTCCTGTCAGGGGCCGTTGGAATTACTGCAGCCGTCGCCGCATTCTGGACCCTCTTCCCGCCAGCTGCCAGCGCGACAGTGATAGGGGGCCTCAGTTTAACTGTATGGGGCTTGGTGTTAGCTGTTGCGCTGGTTGCATTGAGCATAGCGATCAACCACCTTAGGGGTGACAACTTCGCGCAGTGGTTAGAGCGCTGCTATTGGGGCAAGCTCACGTCAGGTCGCTACACCGATCCGGCCACAGAACAGTCCGATTTCACTCGCGCAATGGCAGGAGCATGATGTTTACGACGAGCAAAAAACAACGCCCGCTGAATAATATGGATCATGAATGGCACTTGGCGGTCCATAAGCGAGAGGCTGACCCACATGCATCGGCCCGTGCGATTCGGATGAATTCGACCTACCTGGAACTAGTCGACGGGCTATACCCGAATCGCGGAGGGATGAGCGCCGCCGGACTTCTCGGCGTCGGTGTGAGCGTATTCGTCTTAGTTGTACTGATCCGTACTGTAATCGTTCGTTACCTGGATCCAAGCTGGGACAGGCAGGACGAATCTGAAATGCTGTGGGCTATATTTATTTGCGTGGTCGCCTTTTCACTTCTCATCGCCGGCATAGTTGCCTTCAACCTCAAGATCGGCGAGTGGTTTCACTACACACATTATCCAATGCGTTTCAACCGGCAGAACCGTATGGTCTACGTTTTTCGCGGCGACGACACAGTTCTTGCGGCGGCATGGGACGACGCGTACTTCACCTTGCGGGTGAACAGCCGAATATTTGGAGTACGCATATTGGGCATCTGTGGCCTTGTGCTGAAGGACAAACAGACCGTCGACGAGATGTTCGTAATCGGCTATGCCTCGCCTAGCCGAGAGCACTGTCTCCGTCATTGGGAGTTCATTCGCCGCTACATGGAAGAAGGCCCGCAGTCTGTGATTGACGCGCCGGGTTTCGAGTTTTGCTTGCCGATTGCAGACAAGCGGGAAACCCTCTATCAGGGCTGGATAGCATTGGTGTCCATGGACGCTTCGAACCCTATCCTCCGGTGGTTCATGTCCCCATTCCACGTGTTCTTCTTCCTTGGCCGTCTCATCCACCGCGCCACAAGCAAAGTGCCACTCTGGCCCGCCGATGTCGAAGCCGCCTGCCGGATCGCGCCGAGCGATCCGTACGTGCGGGATTCCAGTACGAACCCGAAGGGGTATCGCTGAAGCGCCCTAGGGGAACCAGAGGGAGGGTTACATCCCGTAATACGGCCGATTCGCCTCGATTCGGGCGCGCTCAGACTCGGGGAACGCCCCTTCGGCGAGCAGCCGGATCAGCGCGGCGCGGCCTTGTTCCTGGGCGCCGATGTAGTAGGCGCAGACCGTCAGCTCGTCCAGCGCACGCCAGCGGTAGACCGAGGTATCGACGAACAGCGCGTCGGCGGGGAGCGGCATCGCCGCCGCCTGCTGGGCGTAGAGGTGCCCGAGCGCGTATTCCCCGCGCTGGCGGTGCCAGCGGGCCAGGTCGCACAGCGGCTCGGCGCGGGTGGGGCGGGCCTGATAGGCGGCCAGGTAGGCCGCGGTCACCGTCTCGGCCGGCGCGCCGTCCAGCGCGAGCATCGCCGCGCACTGGTAGGTGGCGAACCACTGCTCCTCGTCCCATCCCCCCATGGCGGCCCGCGCGCGGTAGTGGCGCAGGGCGTCCGCCGGCCGGCCAGCGTCCCGGCAGCTTTGGGCGAGGTAGAAACGGTAGCGCGTGTTGTCCGGGGCGTCGGCCACGGCGCGCTCCAGCACCTCGATATCGCGCAGATAGGTGTTCGGGTCGCGGGCCCGCGCGCCGTCGCGCGAGACCACGATGGATGGGCCCTGCAGGTCGTCCCAGACCGCCGGGGTATCGCAGGTCAGGTATTCGTGGATCACCCCTTCCCAGCGCCACGGCACCCCCGCCCGCACCAGCGCGTTGCGCTGGTACTGCCAGCCGCTCAGTTCGCAGCGCAGCCGGTAGCCATCCGTGCCGAGCGCCGGCCAGCGGAAGCCGTCCGGCACGCCCAGCATTTCGTCGGCATCGATGAACAGGATGTAGTCGTCCGGCTGGCACTGTGCCCGGGCCAGTGTGAGCGCCTCGTTGCGGTTGTGGGCGAAGTCGCGCCAGGGCCGCTCGTGCACCGCGCCCGGCAGGCCCGCCATGCACGCGGCAATGCGCTGCTGCGTGCCATCGGTGGAGCCGGTATCGACGATCAGCCAGCTATCGATCCATGGGCGCACGGACGCGAGGCAGCGCGCGATGACCGGCGCCTCGTTCTTGACGATCATGTTCAGGCAGATGCGTGGCATGGAGCTTGGGGTGGGGTGGGTTGGGTGGCGCATCTTGCGGCCACGGCGGTGTGGGCTGCCGTGGCCGGAGGCGGTGCTGCTGCCGTCAGATGTGCTGCGGGAACAGCCCCTCGGTACAGATCATATAGGTCAGGTTCGCCGGCGCCTGGCCAGTCAGGTTCGGCAGCGCGAAGTTCGTCGTGCCGTCGCCGCCATACGTGGTGCCGATGAGCGAGAACAAGGCCGTATAGGTCCAGATCGGCAGGAGCTGGCCCTTGGCGACCATGCCGCCCAGCTCGTAGTTCTCCGGGTAGGGCAGGGCGGTCAGCCAGACCTCGCCGAGCGTGCACACGCCGGTTGCGCCGTCCTGGCCTTGATTGCCTTGCGGGCCCTGGGCACCGGTTGCGCCGGTGGCACCCGTTGCACCGGTTGCCCCCGTGGCGCCGGTCGCGCCCGTGACACCCGTAGCACCAGTGTTGCCGGTCGGGCCTTGCGGGCCGGACGGGCCGGTGATACCCGTGGCGCCGGTGGCCCCCGTGGCACCCGTCACACCAGTGGGGCCTGCCGCGCCAGTGGTGCCGGTGGCACCCGAGGGGCCGGAGGCGCCGGTGCTGCCCGTCGCCCCAGTCGCACCCGTGGCGCCAGTCGGCCCGGTTGCGCCCGTGGCACCCGCGGCGCCAGGACTGCCCACATCGCCACGCGCCACGTCCTGCGAGATCGCGCCCAGCGAGGTCTGGCGGGCGGCCAACTGCATGGCGAGGGCTTCGAGCTTGTCGTCATAGGCATCGCCAAACACCGGCTTGAACGGCTGGTTCAGCAGGTTCAGGCCGCTGGTGTCCACGCCCAGGTTGACCAGACGGGCGCGCACGAGGGTGAGCACCGAGGCCAGGTTGGACTGCATCAGGCTGGCCAGCGTGGGGTTGAACGCGTTGAACACCGTGCCGGTGTCGGGGTTCTGCGCGGCGCCCGCGACCACCAGTTCCGTGATCGGCGTGATGTTGGTCGTGCCGGGACCTTGAATGTAGGAATGCAGCGTCAGCCCGGCGGGGCCGGTCACGCGCGCCACGCAGGGCAGCGCCAGACCGGCGGACGACACCGACCATGCACCGTTGGCGTCACTCGTGGTCGAGGCCGTGCCAGCGGCGCAGCGCAGATCGACGGCGCCGTTCTGGACCGGCGCGCCGGTGGCCGCCGTGCCCGAGAGCGTGGCCGCCGCCGGCGCAGCCGCCGCTGGGGCGCTGGTGCCCGCATCGTCGCCGCCGCCGCAGGCGGTCAGCAGTTGGGCCGTGGCCATGGAAAGGGCGAGCGCCCACCGGTTCTGTTTCATCGTATTMCCCTGAATGGCGCGTMGCCGGCGTGTGAGTTGCCGGTCCGGAGCCTGTTATGTATCGAACGTGTGTTGAACGGAAAGGCCGTGACCAAACGGCCGTGGCGTGCGCCGGGTGGAGCCACCCGTCACGCCGGGCGTGATGATATGTCAACAAACCCGGAATATCTGCCACCGATAAGGGGCAAGTGCGGAGTGCTGGGACTTGCGGGAGGTCGGGGGATGCACATGCGGGGTGTGTGACGTTTAAGCCTCCTGTCACAGCCCCGCATGGCTATTGCGGATTAAAAGCTGCTCAGACCGTGCCCATCGCCGGGTCGGTGATGGTGTGCTGGCCGGTTTCCACGCGGCCGGCAAAGCGGCGGTAGTACGCGCTGTCRTGCGGGGTCGTCACGGCGAAGTCGTACCACTGTCMGCTGTCCTTCAGCGACCAGTGCAGCGTCTGCGTGCCGCCGGCAGCCACCGTGGCTTCCCACGGACCGTCCGTGCGATAGGCCAGCGGGGCCACGCGGAAGGTGCAGGCGGCCTTGCCGGTGTTCATCAGGTCGACGTAGACGTCGCCATTGGCGATGTCATAGCAGACGCGCACCTCCGCCACACCGAGCGCGCCGCCCAGCACGGTCGTATCGCCCTTGAAATGGCGATGGAAACCGTTCGGGCCGAGCACCCACAGGTCGTACTGGCCCGGCGCGGCGGCCGACGTGCTCCAGCTATCGGACAGATTCTTGCCTGCCTCCACCATGTAGCGGCGCGGAATGCTGTTCAGGTCGTTGCGGTCGTACACGTGGAACACGGCCGCCTGCGTGCCCGAGTTGGCGAACAGGATCTCCACCTGGCCGTTCACATGGGCGCGCGCGCTGGCGTGCAGCTCGTAGGGCAGGGCGCGCGACGGACGCGTGCCGGTGGCCTGCTCCGGCAGGTTGATGTCGGAGGGCACCGGCACGGCCGGCAACGCCTGCTGGGCCACGCGCAGGGCGTCCGCCGCAGCGCGCGAGCCGCGGCCGGCGAGCGTGGGCAGCGCCTCGCTGTTCGGCGTCTTGAAATTGAACGCCGAGGTCAGGTCGCCGCAGACCGCGCGGCGGAACGGGCTGATGTTGGGCTCCTGCACGCCGAAACGGGCCTCCAGGAAGCGCAGCACCGAGGTGTGGTCGAACACCTGCGAATTGACCCAGCCGCCCCGGCTCCACGGGGAAATCACGAACATCGGCACGCGCGGGCCCGGGCCGAACACGCGGCCATCGCGGGCCGGCTGGCTGGTGCTGCCCACCGGCGGCGACTGCGTGTAGTACTCGGCGGCCATGTCGGCATCGGTCAGCGTGGTCTTGCCGGCCAGCGTGCTGTCGGCATTGCGCGACGGGGCGGACGGCGACGGCACGTGGTCGAAGTAGCCATCGTTCTCGTCGAAGTTGACCAGCAGCACGGTCTTGCTCCAGACGTCCGGATTGGCGGTCAGCGCGTCCAGCACTTCCTGGAGGAACCACGCGCCCTGCACGGGCGTGGACGGCCCCGGGTGCTCGCAGTAGATCGACGGCGCGTTGATCCATGACACCGCCGGCAGCTTGCCATTGGCGATGTCCTGCTTGAAGGCGTCGAGGTACTGCTCCGGCTGGGTGCCCGGCAGCGTGTTGGCCACGCCCTTGTAGAGCGGATTGGCGGCGTTGTCGGTGGCCGCGTCATAGGCCTTGTACGGCACGGCCTGCCCGGTGTTGGTGTACGGGGCGCCCGGCGAGCCGCCGCTGGACACCGGGAAGCCCGAGTTCAGGTTGGCGCGGCGGAAGGTCTGGAACGCGCCCAGCATGTTGTCGCCCCATTCGTCGGGCATGTTCTGGTAGCTGATCCAGTTGATGCCGGCTTCCTCGAGCCGCTCGGCGTAGGTCTTCCATGTGTAGCCGATGTTGGCGTCGGCGGCCACGCCGTTGATGGCATCCCACTCGTTGTTCACGAAGGCCCGGTTCAGCGGCATCGCGCCGTTGGTGCCGGTCATGTGGAACGAGCGATTGGCGTCGGTGCCGGTGTGCATCGCGCAGTGGTAGGCATCGCACAGCGTGAAGGCGTTGGCCAGCGCGAACTGGAACGGGATCTCCTGTTCCTTGAAGTAGCCCATCGACGTGTCCGTCTTGGCCACCGGCCAGCGCGACATGCGGCCGTGGTCCCAGGCGGCCTGGCTGTCCGACCAGGCGTGCGGCGTGCCGGCCGTGCGCTGGGCGTTGTTGGCGGCGCCGTTCAGGTGGTACGGCGTGATCAGCGAGCCGTTGGTGCGCGCCTGCTGCCAGACGTTGCGGCCACTGGGCATGGGGATGGTCAGGCGGTCGCCAAACCCGCGCACGCCGCTGAGCGTGCCGAAGTAATGGTCGAACGAGCGGTTTTCCTGCATCAGGATGACCACGTGCTCCACATCGGCGATGGTGCCGGTGGCGTTATTGGCCGGAATGGCCAGCGCGCGGCGGATGCTGGGCGGAAAGGCGGCCAGGGCGGCGGCGGAGAAAGCCGTGCCCATGCTCGCCTGCAAGAACTTGCGGCGGGAGATCATTGTTCGGGTTCTGGAGTGTTGGAGAGAGGTGCCGTCAGGGACGGTCAGGGCGCGCAGCGCTTGTCCGGGGCCGGCGCGGAGGCGGGCGGCGGATCGCCGGCGGGCGGCTGGCTCGGGCTGGGCTTGTTGTCGTCGCCGCCGCAGGCGGCCAGCAGCAGCGCGGCAAGGCACGCGGCCGCGAGGGCGGTCGTCAAACTGGCTTGTTTCATGGGGTCAGGGCTGGTTGGATCGGGTCTGCCACATCAGCAGACCCGCAAGCCTATGTGTCAGGAATGACACAATCGTGACCTTTGCTGCATTAGGGTGATCTGTGCAGCACGCGGGGGAGACGCCTACAACGGTCCTCGAAGTGACTTGAGTCCCACCCAGATCACGCCGATCACCACATTGATCGGCACGCTGAGCACGCTAKGGACGTAGAAGATGGCCGACAGCGCGGGCGCGCTCATCATGGATTCGGCGATGCCCCCGAGGGCGAACAGGATCAGGCCGCACCAGAGCCAGCGCCGCATATAGGTGGGCAGCCAGTGGGCGCGCGACTGGTTGAAGCGCCACGCCGCCGCGCGCTCGAACAGGTCGCCCCGGCTGGCGTCCTTGAACAGCCAGCCGAAGAAGAAAAAGCGGTACAGCAGCGTGCGAAACGCAAGCTCTTGCATGATGCGCGGGGCAGCCGGGCTGCCAGGTTGCCGATTCAAGAAAACGGGGCTTCCTGACGTAATAGGCCGAATAGGCGGGTTTCGCAATATGGATGCGAGCCCGGGAAAACGGCGCCCCAAAATGGGGACCGGGTTGGGCTGCAACCCGGGTTTTCCCCGTGGGCGTTACGCCCGCTAGTCCCCCCATTTGGGGACAGTCAAAACGTGACAGCGCTGTTACAGTCGCGCGCAATGCACCGGTCAACAAGGCCGGGCGAAACATCAAAAAAAACGGGTTGGGTCCATGTTTTCACACTTCTCCGCCGGCGCACGCGCGTTCGGCGTCGCCTTGCTTGCCGCCGCGGTGCTCACCGCCTGCGGCTCCGATGACAACACCACGCCGGCCCCCTCGGCCACGCCAGCGGCGACCAGGGTGGTGGTCGACACGACCAGCGCGCAGCCAGTGGCGGGCGGCACGCTGACGCTGAAGGCGACCCTGCTGGCCGCCGATGGAAGCGAGGTCAAGGGCGCCAGCTTCGCCTGGACATCTTCGGACGAGTCGGTCGCCGTGGTCACGGCGGCTTMGGACAAGGCGCCGGCCGGGGTCTCGGCCTCGGTCTTCGTCGGTACCTACGCCACGGTGCAGACCCGGAATGCCGGGGAAGTCGATATCACGGCCACGGCGACGCTGGCCGATGGCAGCCGCGCGACGTCCGTCACCCATCTGGTGGTGCAGGCCGCCCCGGCAAAGTCCTACACGCTGACCCTGTCGCCGTCGAATCTGACCGTGACGGCTGGCGCAGCGGCGCAGACGGTGTCCGCAGCCGTACGGCGCTCGGATGGTGTCGATGGGATCGCCGACCTGACCAACTGGTCGTGGACTACCGGCGACGCCACCTTCCCCGTGACGACGGCAGCGGACGGCCATTCGGCGCAAGTCAGCAGCCCATCCTCGGCCACGTTGGCTGGCTCGGCGGTGCTCGCCGCCTGCGCGGATGCTCCCACCGGCACCCGCCTGTGCGCCAATGCCGCGCTGGCTCGCCCGGCCACGCCGCCGCCGCCCACCTACACCCTGGGTGGCACGGTGTCCGGACTGGCGGCTGGCAAGAGCCTGCTGCTCGCAGGCCCCAATGGCGATTCGCTGGCGATCAGTGCCGACGGCGCGTTCACGCTGCCCACCGCGCTGGCCGCCGCCTCGGCGTACAGCGTCACCGTGACCGGCCACCCCGCCGGCCAGACCTGCACCGTGCAGAACGGCGTAGGCACCATCGCCGCCGCCAATGTCACCAACGTGGGCATTACCTGCGTGCAGGCGCAGTTCGCGGTGGTGCCAAACAGCATGGGCTCGACGATTTCGGTCTATCGGATCGATCCCGGCACCGGGGCGCTCTCGGACGTGCCGGGCAGCCCGTTCACCACCACGCGGCCGGTCACCGACATCGCCTTCCTGCCGGACGGGTTGGTGGGCTATGCGGTTATGGCCAACGACAGCGCGGTCGAGGCCTACCAACTGAACCCTGCCACCGGCGCGCTGAGCGTCATCCCCGGCACGAACATGCCGACCGACCCGGGTCCGGAGGTCGTCGCCGTGCACCCCTCGGGCAAGTGGCTGATCATTGGCGCCGGCCGGTCTGTCATGCCGTACAGCCTCGACCCCGTCACCCACGCGCTGTCGCTTCGGCTTGGGTATATCAGCGGCGACCTGGCAGGCCGTACGTCAGGGATCGCCGTGTCGTCGGACGGGCAGTATGTCTATTCGGTGAACACCGGGACCGGCGAGATCTGGTCCATGCCCTTCGACACGTCGCTGGGCAACCTTGGCTTGCCCAGCGTCAGGCAAACGACTGGCTTGGGTACGCGCGGGGCGGCGCTGTCGGCCGATGCGAACTTCCTGTACTTCGTGGGCATKACCGCCAACCTGCTTGGCGCCGGCGTGATCGATGCTGTCAACCGTGCCGTAGGCGCGATCGGGTTCTCCTCCTCGGGCATGTTCCAGCCGACCGACGTCGTCCTCGCCCCGTCGGGCCCGTTTGCCTATGTCTTKACCGGGGGGGCGCTCACCACCAATCAAATTCAAGTGGTTCGGCGCGATCTCACGACGGGTCTGATTGACCGGGACCTGGGGGCCACGCCGACTGGCGTCAATGGGCAACGCCTAAGCATGGATCCGAACGGCCGCTTCCTGTACACGCCGTCTTTCGTCGGCCTGGTGTACGGCTTTGCCATCGACGCGACCACTGGCCTGCTGACGCCGGTGCCGGGCAGTCCGTTCCGCACGGGTATCGGCAATATCGGCATGGCCATTGTGCAGCCGACGCCATAAGCCAGTCGGCTCCCCACCATTCAAGACAACTACGGGTCAGGTTTCATGTTCCTTCGTCTTCCTGCCGGCGCGCGCTCGCTCGGCATTGCCTTGCTTGCCGCGGCGGTGCTTGCCGCCTGCGGCTCCGATGACAACGCCGCGCCGGCTCCCTCGGCCACGCCAGCGGCGACCAAGGTGGTGGTCGACACCACCAGCGGCGCGCCGGTGGCTGGCAGCAGCTTGACGCTCAAGGCGACGCTGCTGGGTGCCGATGGTAGCGAGGTCAAGGGCGCCAGCTTTAGCTGGACGTCTTCCGATGAATCGGTCGCCGTAGTCACGGCGGCTTCGGACAAGGCGCCGACGGGGGTCTCGGCCTCGGTGTTCGTCGGCACCTATGCCACGGTGGAGACCCGGAACGCCGGGGAAGTCGATATCACCGCCACGGCCACACTGGCCAATGGCAGCCGAGCGACCTCGGTCACCCATCTGGTCGTGCAGGCAGCACCGGCGAAGTCGTACACGCTGACGCTGTCGCCGTCGAACCTGACCCTGACCGCTGGCGGGGCGGCGCAGACCGTGATCGCAGCCGTGCGCCGCTCGGATGGGGTCGATGGGATCGCCGACCTGACCAACTGGACTTGGACCACGGGCGACGCCACCTTCCCCGTGACGCAGGCAGCGGACGGCCATTCGGCGCAAGTCAGCAGCCCATCCTCAGCCACGCTGGCCGGCTCCGCCGTGCTGGCAGCCTGCGCCGATGCCCCCACCGGCACCCGCCTATGCGCCAATGCCGCGCTGGCTCGCCCGGCCACGCCGCCGCCGCCCACCTACACCCTGGGTGGCACGGTGTCCGGCCTGGCGGCTGGCAAGAGCCTGCTGCTGGCAGGCCCCAATGGCGATTCGCTGGCGATCAGTGCCGACGGCGCGTTCACGCTGCCCACCGCGCTGGCCGCCGCCTCGGCCTACAGCGTCACGGTGTCCGGCCAGCCTGCCGGCCAGACCTGTGCCGTCCAGAATGGCAGCGGCACCATCGCCGCCGCCAACGTCACCAACGTGGCGATCACCTGCGTGCAGGCCCAGTTCGTGGTAGTGGCCAACCGCGGAGACCGGACCCTGTCGGTCTATCGGATCGACCCCGTTACCGGCGCGCTGGCCGCCGTGCCGGACAGCCCGTTCCYGACGGTGAACCAGGTCAACGACATCGCCTTCCTGCCGTCCGGCCGGGTGGGCTATGCGGTGATGGTGGATAACAACACGATCGTCCCCTTCCAGCTGGATGCCGCCACCGGCAGGCTGACCATGATTGCGGCGGCGAGTGCCCCGACGCCGCTCGCGCCTCAGGTCGTCGCGGTGGATCCGACAGGCCGGCATCTCTATGTCGGCGGCCTAGGTACGCTGGCGAGCTTTGCCATCAATCCCGTGACGCAAGCCGCGGAGTTGACGTCAAGCCTGTCCCCAGGCGGATCGGCCAGTGCGGGCGGGGTCGCGGTGTCCGCCGACGGGCAGAACGTCTATGCCACGAGCATCGCGACGGACGCGTTGTGGCACGCTCCCGTCAGTGTGGCGACGGGCTCCCTTACGTTCGCCTACACCCGATCATCGCTTGGCTCACGGCCGATGGGGACGGCCCTGTCACGCGATGGCAGCGCGCTGTACTTCGCTAACCTGGACACCAATAGCTTCGGTAGCTGCACGCTCGATGCCACAGGGGCGATTACGAGCGTCATGGACATGCTGATTGGGGTGTCGCGTCCCATCGACGTCGCTGTCACGCCGTCGGGCCAGTTTGTCTATGTCCTTGGTACAGGGAGCAACAATATCCAGACGATGCGGATCGACCCCATGTTTGGCCCCTTGCCGCTCGCCATCACGCCCGCCAGCATCAGCGGCCAGCGTCTGCGGATCGAGCCGAACGGGCGCTTCCTGTACACGCCGTCCCTCAACGGCACGCTGTACGGCTTCGCCATCGATGCAGGCAGCGGCGCGCTGACACCGGTGCCAGGCAGTCCGTTCGCCACGGGCAACGTCAACGCTGCCATGGCGATTGTCCAGCCGGCGCCATAGGCCAGTCGGATCAAACCATTCCAATCACATTACGGGGTCGGGTTCCATGTTCCTTCGTCTTCCTGCCGGCGCACGCGCGCTCGGCATTGCCTTGCTTGCCGCTGCGGTGCTCACCGCCTGCGGTTCCGATGACAAGGCCGCGCCGGCCCCCTCGGCCACGCCAGCGGCGACCAAGGTGGTGGTCGACACCACCAGCGGCGCGCCGGTGGCTGGCAGCAGCTTGACGCTCAAGGCGACCTTGCTGGCCGCCGATGGGAGCGAGGTCAAAGGCGCCAGCTTTGCCTGGACGTCTTCCGATGAATCGGTCGCCGTAGTCACGGCGGCTTCGGACAAGGCGCCGACGGGTGTTTCGGCCTCGGTCTTTGTCGGTACCTACGCCACCGTGCAGACCCGGAATGCCGGGAAAGTCGATATCACCGCCACGGCGACGCTTGCCGATGGCAGCCGCGCTACCTCGGTCACCCATCTCGTGGTGCAGGCAGCGCCGGCCAAGTCATACACGCTGACCCTGTCGCCGGCAAACCTGACCCTGACCGCTGGCGCGGCGGCGCAGACCGTGACCGCAGCCGTACGCCGCTCGGATGGGGTCGATGGGATCGCCGACCTGACCAACTGGTCGTGGACCACCGGCGACGCCACCTTCCCCGTGACGGCAGCGGCGGACGGCCATTCGGCACAGGTCAGCAGCCCGTCCTCGGCCAGGCTGGCCGGCTCGGCCGTGCTGGCCGCCTGCGCGGACGCCCCCACGGGCACTCGCCTGTGCGCCAACGCCGCGCTGGCGCGTCCGACCGCGCCGCCGCCTACCTACAGCGTCGGCGGTACGGTCACCGGGCTGGCGGCGGGCAAGAGCCTGACGCTTTCCGGCGTGAATGGGGATACGGCGGTTGTCAGCGCCAACGGCGCCTTCACCGTCTCCAGCGGGCTGGCCGATGCCACGCCCTACAACGTCACCGTGTTCGCCCAGCCGGCCGGCCAGACCTGCACGGTGCAGAACGGCAGCGGCACCATCGCCGCCGCCAACGTCACCAACGTGGCGATTACCTGCGTGCAGGCGCAGTTCGTGGTGGTGCCCAATAACATCGATCTGACGATTTCGGTCTATCGGATCGATCCGAATACCGGCGTGCTGGCCGCCGTGCCCAACAGTCCGTTCCCGAGCGTGAACCAGATCAACGACATCGCCTTCCTGCCCTCGGGACTGGTGGGCTATGCGATAGCGGGGGACAACAGCACGGTCGTCGGATTCCGGCTGGACCCGGTCACCGGCGCGCTGKCGGCCATCCCCGGGGCGACGGCCCTGACCCTGCCGGGTCCGGAGGTTATCGCCATGCACCCGTCCGGCAAGTGGCTGTTTGTTGGTGGGCTCGTATCCGTGGCAACGTATGGCATCGACGCCGCGACGTACGCGCTGACGCCTTCGACCACGCAGCCGAGCGGCATGTCGAGTGTCACGACGGGGCTCACCGTGTCCCCGGACGGCCAGTATGTCTACGCGATGAACGCCATGCCGGACCTGCTCTGGAGCATGCCTTTCGATGCGATGACCGGTGTCCTGTCCACGCCGAACACCGCGCCGAGCCTTGGCGCCCGGCCGGGCGGGGGCGCCGTGTCTGCCGATGGCCGTTCCCTGTTCTTCGCGAACCTTTTCAGCAATTCGCTCGGCATCGGCCTGATCGACACCAGCACCGGGATGGTTGCGGCGGTCGCGGACTTCCCGACGGCCGCGGCCGGGCCGACCGATGTCGCGCTCGCGCCTTCGTTCGCCTATGTCCTTGGCTCGATGAGTAACAGCATCGAAGTGTTCCGTCGCAATCTCGCGACGGGGTTGGTCGACTTCAGTGTCGGGAGCACGCCCGCCAGCGTCACCGGCCAGCGCCTGCGGATCGAACCGAACGGCCGCTACCTCTACACGCCGTCCTACACGGGGCCGGTGTATGGATTCGAGATCAATGCGACGACTGGCTTGCTGACGCCGCTGCCGGGCAGCCCATTCGCCTCGGGCAGGGGCAATGTCGGCATGGCGATTGTGCAGCCTACGCCATAAATCGGCGGCTCGTTACGCTGTCCAGGCCTGCGCCGGGTTGCAGGCCAGGTAGCGCGCCGGTTCGGCAATCCCGAGCCGGGCGCGCGCCGCGTCCATCGGCTCGTGCAGCAGGGTTTCGTAGTCTTCCCCCAGCAGCCAGCCGGCACGGCGGCCCCGGCGGTAGCCTTCCAGCACAGCGCGGGCGAAGGCCGTGCTGCGCGAGACGCGCAGGCTTTTCAGGGCGGCGGCCACGGCGATGAAGGCCCAGCCGGTGCCGCCGGTCTGGGCGTAGCTGAAGGCCACCAGCGCCGCCTCGCCCAGGCTCTCATCGGCGCGATAGCCGGTCAGGACGTGCCAGATGTCGTGGATGTCCCGCGTGCGGCGCCCAAACCACAGATAGGCGTCCTCCATCACCGGCTCCTGGTTCAGGTTCGACACCTTGGCCAGTCCATCGGCGCTATAGCCGGTCTTTTCCAGAAATTGCCGATAGGCAGCGCCCACCGTGCCCGGCGCGAAGCTGGCGATAAAGGCCGGGTCGGTGAGCCGCTCGGCCAGTTCGATGCGCTGGTAGGCCAGCCGCCGCCCCTGCCGCGTACTGAGCAGGCGGCGGTAGTTCTTCGGCATGGCGGGGCCGTTCAGCGCCCGCATGATGAGGAAGACCTGCTCGGTGTCGTTGCCGTCCGCCAGCAGTTTGCGCACGGCGCGGAAGGCGGTGAGCAGGTCGCGCTGGTAGGGATCGGACGCAGTCGAGGGGGCGGGAGAGGGGGAAGCGGAACTGGCCATGGCAGGCTCCTCGGTCATCACGGGCAGGAAGGTCAGGCGGGCACCGCCGCGCGCAGGCTGGCGGCGGCGTTACGCACGAAATCAACACTGGMCTCGACGGCCGTCACCGGCAGCATATGCCCGCCGGCCACCAATGTCAGCCGGGCTGCCGGCAGCTTGGCGACCAGCGCCTCGCCGTTCTCGCGGTAATCGAGAATGCGGTCCTCGCGGCCGAACAGGATGCTGACCGGCATCTTCAGATCGCCATAGGTGGGCAGCAGCGGCGGCAGGCTGTGCGCCACGCCGTGCAGGTCTTCGGACGCCCCGAGGAAATGGCCGGGCCGCAGCCCCAGCAGGCCGCCGCCGCGCGTGGGGAAGTCCGCTGGCGCCGCGTCCGGGCCGAAGACGACCTCCATGACCTGCTCGCGGTTGCGGATCGACATCGGAATCAGCAGCGTCCAGGCGATCAGCTTGCGCATCAGCGCGCTCTGCATGGCCATCGCCTTGAACACCGGCGAGACCACCTCGGGCGGATGGGTGAGCGGGGCGATCAACGCCAGCCCGCCCACGCGCGCCGGGTGATAGGTGGCCAGCGCCAGCGCGATGGCGCCGCCGAGCGAATGGCCGACCACCAGCGGCTGCTCCAGCCCGAGATGGTCAATCAGCGCGGCGAGCGTGTCGGCCTGCGCGCGCAGGTCCGCCGGGGCGCCGGGCGTGCGGGTGGAGTAGCCGGCGCCGGGGCGGTCGACCGCAATCACGCGGAAGTCACGCGCCAGCGGCGCGATCATGCCGTAGTCGAAATTGGCGAGCTGACCGGCCAGGCCGTGCACCAGCAGCACTGGCTGCCCCTCGCCACGCTCCACCACGTGCAGGCGGGCGCCGGGCACCTCGACGAACCGGCCGGTGGGCGGCAGGGCCGCCTCGATCTTGCGTGCCGTGCGCCAGGTGAACAGGAACAGCAGCGCCAGCGGTACCAGCACCACTATCGCTATGACGAGTACGAAAATCAGCAAGGCATTCATGATTGGGCTTCGGCGAGGGGGTCTTGGGTGGGCATCGTGGTGGCCTGCGTGGTGTCGAAGCGGAGCACGCCATCGTCGATGCGGCCATGGCGGATCGTCAGCATGTCCATCAGATAATTCTGATACACGCGCCACGGCTTGCGGTGGCCCTGGCGCGGCAGCACGGCGGCGGCGCGCTGCACGTAGCCGGAACTGAAATCGAGGAAGGGCACGCGCTGCACGTCCGGGTCCACCTGCGGCAGGGCGTAGCGATGGCCGTGGTGATCCATGTACTTGAGCAGCCGGCAGACGTACTCGGCGGTCAGGTCGGCCTTCAGCGTCCAGGACGCATTGGTGTAGCCGAAAGCCAGCACCAGGTTCGGCACGTTGCTCAGCATCATGCCCTTGTAGGCGAGCAGCTCGGACGGCCGGCGCGGCTGGCCATCCACATGGACGGCGATGTCCCCGAGCATGTTCAGCTTGAGCCCGGTGGCCACCACCACCAGATCGGCCGGCAGCGTCTGGCCGGACTTCAGCACGATGCCATCTTCGGTAAAGCGTTCGATCTGATCGGTGACGATGGAGGCGCGGCCGTTACGGATCGACTGGAACAGGTCGCMATCGGGCACCAGACAGACGCGCTGGTCCCACGGGTTGTAGCGCGGGGTCAGGTGCGTGGMGGCGTCGAAGCCCGGCTGGAGCTGCGCGGCGGCCATGCTGACCAGCCGCTGCTTGACCTTCTCGGGCCGGCGGCGGGCGAGCTGGAAGAAGAACATCCCCAGCAGCACGTTTTTCCAGCGCGTGGCGCGGTAGGCMAGCCGCTCCGGCAGCAGGCGCCGCAGCTTGTTGGCGATGGCGTCCTCGCCGGGGCGGGTCACGATATAGGTGGGCGAGCGCTGGAGCATGGTCACGTGCGCGGCGGTGTCGGCCATGGCCGGCACCAGCGTCACGGCGGTGGCGCCGCTGCCGATCACCACCACGCGCTTATCGGCATAGTCGATCGACGGATCCCAGAACTGCGGGTGCACCATCTGGCCCCGGAAGGTTTCCTCGCCCGGGAAGGCGGGGCGGTGCCCCTCGGCATAGCTGTAGTAGCCGGCGCAGACGTAGAGGAAGCGGGCGCGCAGCCGCACGCGGACGGCCGGAGTGGTGTTTTGCGCACGTTCGGCGTCGATGGTCCAGCAGGCGTCGCGGCTGTCCCACGCCGCGCCCACCACCTTGTGGCCGAAGCGGATGTGGGGCGTGATGCCGGCTTCCTCGGCGGTTTCCTGGATGTAGCTGAGGATGGACGGGCCGTCCGCAATGGCCTTGGCGCCGCGCCACGGCTTGAAGCGGTAGCCGAGCGTGTACATGTCCGAGTCGGAGCGGATGCCGGGATAGCGGAACAGGTCCCAGGTGCCGCCCAGGGTGTCGCGGGCTTCGAGGATGGCGAAGCGCTTGTCGGGGCAGCGCTGCTGGAGCTGGCGGGCGGCGCCGATGCCGGACAGGCCGGCGCCGACGATCAGGACATCGAGGACTGCGTCATCGGGAGTGGGGGCGGTCATGACGGGCATCCGGATCTTGGGAGTTCTGACAACATAGGTTGTCAGACGCCATCTGACAATAGGGAATGTCATACTGGCGCCCATGACTGCCGAGCTGATCCCCGCCCGCCGCTATCGCGGCGCCGAAGCCGAAGAGCGGCGCGCCCAGCGCCGCGCCCAGCTGATTGCCGCTGCCGTGCAGGTCTACGGCGAGCGCGGCTACCAGAACGCCACGGTCAAGGCCGTGTGCGAAGCCGCCGGCCTGACCGAGCGTTACTTCTACGAATCGTTCGCCAATAGCGAAGCGTTGCTGCTGGCTTCGTTTGAAACGGTCACGCACCGGTTGCTGTTGCGCATCGAACAGGCGGGCGAGGATGCCGGGGGCGATGGCGAGCATCGCGCGCTGGCTATCCTGCGTGCTTATTTCGGCACATTGCAGTGCGAGCCCCGCTCGGCCCGGGTGTTCCTGGTGGAGATCCGGGGCGTGAGCCGGTTGGTGGACGAGGCGCTGGGGCGGTCCCTGCGCGAATTCGGCGGACTGCTCGCCCGGACGCTGCTGCCGGGTGCGCCCGAGCCCGATCCGATGCTGCTGGCCGGCGTGGCGGGCGGCATCATCCACGTGGCGCTGCACTGGATTCGTCACGAGCATGTGCCGGAGGTGGATACGGTGGCCGCTACCGCGCTCCAATTGGCGCTGGTGTTGAAACTGGGCGCGAGGGACTGAGCGCGTCCATCGGAATTTCTTGATTTATTTGCCTGAGGCAACAAATAATTTGCCTCAGGCAAATAAATCGTCCCCGACATGTCTCCCAATCCGCAAGTTCTTGCGCGCGCCGAAACCGTGCGCCGCTTCAATCGCTTCTACACCCGCCAGATCGGCCTGCTGCACGAGCATCTGCTGGAAAGCGAGTTTTCTCTCACCGAAGCCCGGATCCTCTACGAGCTGGCCCATCGCACGGGCCTGACCTCGTCCGACCTGTGCCGCGAACTGGGCCTGAACGCCGGCTACCTGAGCCGGGTGATCGCCGGTTTCGAGAAGCAGGGGCTGGTCGCCAAGACCCGCTCGCAGGCCGATGCCCGCGTCAGCGAGCTGGCGCTGACCGATGCCGGCCGGGCCACCTTCGAGGTACTGAACCTGGCCTCGCGCAACGAGGTGACCGCGATGCTGGGCCGCATGACCGAGTCCACCCAGCAGCAACTGGTGGACGCCATGACGCAGATCGAAGCCCTGCTCGGCGAATCGACCCCGAGCTACATCCTGCGTGACCCGCAGGCGGGCGACATGGGCTGGGTCGTGCGCCAGCAGGCGGTGCTGTACACGCGCGAGTACGGCTGGAATAGCGAGTTCGAGGCGCTGGTGGCGGAGATCGTCGCCAAGTACCTGCGCGACTACGACCCGAGCGCCGAGCGCTGCTGGATTGCGGAGAAGGACGGCAAGGCGGTGGGTTCGGTGTTCGTCGTGCGGCATGACGCGGAGACCGCCCAGCTACGCATGCTCTATGTGGATGCCAGCGCGCGCGGGCTGGGTATCGGCCATCGGCTGGTGGATGAGTGCCTGCGCTTCGCGCGCGGGGTGGGCTACAAGCGGATGATGCTGTGGACCAACGACATCCTGACCGACGCGCGCA
The DNA here is from genome assembly GCF_056396345.1 of Cupriavidus sp. 05T42. Taxonomy (NCBI): domain Bacteria; kingdom Pseudomonadati; phylum Pseudomonadota; class Betaproteobacteria; order Burkholderiales; family Burkholderiaceae; genus Cupriavidus; species Cupriavidus sp. 05T42. The sequence continues at coordinate 56,038 of NZ_JBFTLH010000025.1, read as the reverse complement.
AGATCTACGAAAAGGCCGGCTTCACGCTCGTGGAGGAGGAGGCCCACCACAGTTTCGGCAAGGATCTTGTCGGTCAGATCTGGGCGCGGGATCTGTGAGGGGCGACCCCTCGGCCATCGTCGCGGCCGCGCTGACTGGCATTCTGGTGGGCGCGGCGATGGTGTCGACCCGGGCGGTGTCGGCCGATGCGTCGCCAGCCACGTTGGCCTTCCTGCGCTATCTGATTGGCCTGTGCGTGCTGATCGGGCCGGCCTGGCTCGGCATGCGCGCCCGGACCCGCACCCGCTTTGCCCGGAAGGATGTGGCGGTGCTCGCCGGGCTGGGCGTGTGCCAGTTCGCCGTGCTGATCGTGCTGCTGAACCACGCGATCGGCGTGCTCTCGGCCGCCACCTGCGCGCTGGTTTTCTCGACCATGCCGCTGTTCACGATGCTGCTGGCCGTGCTGAGCGGGCAGGAGGCGTTCAGCCTGCCCAAGCTGACGGGGCTGGTTTGCGCCGTCTMGGGCGTGGCGGTGTTGCTGCATGGGGCGCCCCTCGGTGGCGTCGGCGGCGGCACACACCTTGGTGCGATGGCCGCGCTGATCGGGGCGACCGTGATCGGCGCCGTGAGCAGCCTGTTGGTTCGGCCCTTGCTGCAGCGCTATCCCGCCTTGCCGACCAGCGTGCTGGCGATGTGCGCGGCGGTGGTGTTCCTGCTGGCGCTCTGCGCGACGACCGGGCAGCCGCTGTGGCCGTCCCTGTCGTTGACGCAGTGGGGGCATGTCGCGTTTATCGGGCTGTCCAGCGGCGTGGGGTACTTTTGCTGGCTCTGGGCGCTGACGCGGCTGGAAGCGAGCCGGGTCGTCGGCTTCCAGGCGCTGGGGCCGGTGGCGGCGGCGGTGCTGGAACTGCTGGTGGGTCGCCAGTGGCCGTCGGGGTCGTTGCTGGTGTCGATTGCGCTGGTGGTCAGCGGGCTGCTGATCACCCAGCAGGGCCGCACGGTCGCGCGATCAGGTACCCGCCGCCAGCCGGGCCTGCTCGAGGAAGGAGCGGATCACGCTGGCCCCGGGCGACGTCCGGCGCCATAGCAGGCCGAAGCGGCGCGGCTCCGGCTCGATCGGCAGATGGAGCTTGGCGATATGGAGCCCGGCGGTCAGCGGCGAGGCGATGTCCGGCACCAGCGACACCCCGAGTCCACGGTCCACCATCATGGCGATGGCCAGCAGCGAACTCAGCTCGAAGCGCTCCTGCGCGGGCGTGATGCCGGCCCGGCGCAGGTAGTCGCTGGCCTGCTTGCCGCCGCCCAGGCTGCGGTCATAGCGGATCAGGGGCCGGGTGCGCAGGAGTTCGTGCGGATCGGCGTCGCGGTCCTGCGCCGGCGCCAGTACCACCAGCGGCTCCTGCCGCAGCAAATCCCAGGCGAAGGTCTTGGGAAGGGCGAAGGGCGGATGCAGGCAGACGGCGGCATCGAGTGATTCATCCTTCACCGCATCGAACAATTCGTGGGACAGCGCCGAGCGGATATGCACCGACACCCCGGGGTGCACCGCCGCGAACCGCGCGAGCGCGTCCGGCAGCAGGCTGTGCAGCGCGGTGTTGATCGTGCCGATGCGCAGTTCGCGTACGGCGTCCGCCTGATTCACCCATCCCCTCAGTTCATCCACTTCCCGCAGCAGGGTCACGCAGCGCTCCGCCAKCCGTCGCCCGGACTCGGTGGGCGCCACGGTACGGCCGGCCCGGCCCAGCAACGTGGTGCCGAGTTGCCGCTCCAGCACCTGGATCTGCTGCGAGATCGCCGCCGGGGTCACATTGAGCCGCCGCGCGGCTTCCGCCAGCGTGCCGGTTTCTACCACCAGCGCGAAAGCCTTCAGGTAAGCGGTTTCCATAGAATTTCTAATGTACGAACGTAGTAAAGGATAGTTTATCTTTTTCATCGGTTCGCGGACACTGCCTGTCACCCCCACGGAGATACGGTATTCGCCATGAGAAGCAAGCTGTTCGTGCCCGGTTCACGCCCCGAGTTTTTCGCCAAGGCGCTGGCGAGCGATGCCGACGCGCTGTCGTTCGACCTCGAGGATGCGGTGGCCCAGGAGAAGAAGGGCGAGGCCCGGGCGCTGCTGTCCGGCTTGCTGCGCGCCGCCGAGACGCGCGCCAGCACCAAGACGCTGATCGTGCGCGTCAATGGTCTCGATACGCCACATTTCGAGGCTGATCTGGCGGCGGTGGTCGTGCCGGGTTTGCATCTGGTGAACCTGCCCAAGCCGGAAAGTGCCGATGACGTGCGCCGCGCGGCGGCGGCCATCGACTGGGCCGAACGGGCCAATGGGTTTGGCGATAGTGATGCGAAGGTTGGACTGCTGCTGAATATCGAAACGCCCCGGGCGCTGCGGCTGGCCGCCGAGCTGGCGGGCGCCCATCCGCGCGTGGCGGGCCTCCAGCTTGGGCTGGGCGACCTGTTCGAGCCGGCTGGCGTACATCGACGCAATACGGCGGCGATTGCCTCCGCCATGTTCGCCGTGCGGATGGCGGCCGCCGAGGCCAATGTCTATGCCTACGACACGGTGTTCGCCAATATCCGCGACACCGAGGGCTTCCGCGCCGAGGCCGAGATGTCCCGCCAGATGGGCTTCCTGGGCAAGAGCTGCATCCACCCGAGCCAGATCGCGCTGGCCAACGAAGTCTACCGGCCGTCCGACGAGGAAATCGCCCACGCGCTGCGCGTGGTGGTGGCTGCCGAGGAGGCGGACGCCAAGGGCGTGGGCGCCTATGTGGTGGACGGCAAGATGATCGATCCCCCGTTTGTGCGCCGCGCGCAGGCGATTGTCGAGATTGGCCGGAAGCTTGGATTGATCGCCGCCTGATCGGATTCCCCGCAGTATCTATATAAAAAACACACAGGAGACAAACACCATGACGAATCCATCGTCGCTGCGTGCCGTGGCATGCCTTGGCCTGACGGTTGCTGCAACGGCCGCGATCTCTGTGCCGGCTGTGGCCGTCGCCGAGGGCGCCTACCCCTCCAAGCCCATCACCCTGATCGTGCCGTACCCGCCGGGCGGCTCGAACGACATCTTCGCGCGCATCGTGGCCAAGGAGATCGGCGAGGAACTGAAGCAGCCCGTGGTCATCGACAACCGCCCCGGCGCGAGCGGCAACACCGGCACCGGCCTGGCGGCCAAGGCGGCGCCGGACGGCTACACGCTCGTCGCGGTGTCCTCCAGCATGACCACCAACGCGGCCATCCAGAGCAAGCTGCCGTTCGACGCCGTGAAGAGCTTCGCGCCGGTGGCGATGGTGGCCCACGGGCCGTTCATCGTGGCGGTCAGCAATGACTTCCCGGCCAAGACGCCGCAGGAGCTGGTCAACGCCATCCGCGCCAATCCGGGCAAATACAACTACGCGTCGTCCGGCCCGGGCAGCGTCAACCAGTTCGGCACCGAACTGCTCAAGGCGCAGGCCGGCAAGCTMGCCATCACCCACGTGCCGTACCGGGGCATGGGCCCGGCCGTGACCGACCTGATCGGCAACCAGACGCAACTGCTGATCTCCAGCGGGCCGTCGCTGCTGCCGATGGTGCGCGCCGGCAAGGTCCGCGCCGTGGGCATCACCAGCCTGAAGCCCAGCCCGATTGCGCCGGATCTGGTGCCGATGGCCACCGCCGTGCCCGGCTACGAGTTCGAACTCTGGTGGGGCTTCCTGGCGCCGGCTGGCACCCCGCCGGCGATTGTCGCGCGGCTCAACGCGGCGGTGAATCAGGCGCTGGCCAAGCCCGCCGTCAAGGAGGCGATCCTGAAGGAAGGCGCCGAGGTCACGCCCGGCACGCCGCAGAAGTTCGCCGAGACGATTGCCGCCGATGTGACCCGCTGGAAGGCGCTGGCCAAGCAGCAGAACATCGTCGCGGATTGAGTATTTAGAGAATTTTCGGAGTGAGTATGCAACCCAACACCAAGGGCCAGACCGAGGGCCAGGCGGGCGGTTTCGGCGCGCCACGGGCAGGACAGCCCGGTCCGCTGAGCGGCGTACGCGTGCTGGACCTGAGCGCCTATATCGCGGGGCCGTACGGCTGCTCGCTGCTGGCGGATCAGGGCGCGGACGTGATCAAGGTGGAGCCGCCCGTCGGCGACAACCTGCGCAAGTACCCGTCCACGCTGGAGACGGAGTCCCGCGCCTTCCTGGGCGTGAACCGCAGCAAGCTGGGCGTGGTGCTCGACCTGAAGGCTCCGGCCGATCTGGAGCGACTGCTGGCGCTGGTGCGCGAGGCCGACGTGCTGGTGCACAACTTCCGGCCCAGCGTGCCGGGGCGGCTGGGGATCGGCTACGCGCAGTTGGCCGCCGTCAATCCGCGCCTGATCTACTGCGCGGTCACCGGCTACGGCGAGGCCGGGCCGCTCAAGGACAAGGCCGGCTACGACCAGGTGCTGCAAACCATGACCGGCATGTGCACGCTGCAGGGCAAGCACGGCGGGCCGCCCGAGATCCTGTACGGCTCGGTGGTGGACTACTACGCCTCGGCGCTGGTGGCGGGCGGCGTGGCGTCCGCGCTCTATGAGCGGGAGAAGAGTGGGGTGGGGCAGTACGTGGGCGTGTCGCTGCTGCGCGCGGCGCTGACCATGCAGTMAGCCCGGATGGTCTGGGCCGATTCGGAGCCCCGCGACGTAGGGCGCGACATGCGCTCGGGCGGCATCACCGGCATCCATCCCACCCGGGACGGCTATCTCTACATCTCGGCCAACACCCCGCACTTCTGGCGCGCCCTGTGCGAGAAGACGGGTTTGGGGGAATTGCTCTCCACCGACCGCTACGACAGCGTGCGCAAGCGCGCCCAGCATCAGGGCGAGATCCTGCCCAAGCTGCACGCGGCCCTGCAGCAGCGGTCGGCGTTGGAATGGGAGGCCGAGTTCGGCGAGGAAGTGCCCTGCGCGGCGGCGCGCTCGGTGGAAGACATGTTCGATTTCCCGCAGGTGCTGGCCGAGGAGATGGTGACGACGTTCGATCACCCGGTGGTGGGCCGCTATCGCGGCTTCACGCGCGCCGTGAAGTTTGGCCGCACGCCGGGCCCGGAGCCGTTTGCCGCGCCGGCGCTGGACCAGCACGGGGACACCGTCCGCGAGGCGGCCGACCGGCTGGCTGGCCGTGGCTGAGGGGGAGACTGCGGGTGGCTTCCAGCCCGTGCCGAACAGTTCGGCCAGCGCCGCGCCACGCAGCACGGCATGGCCGGACGCCTGCGACGCCCATCTCCATATCTACGACTCGCGTTTCCCGGGCATCGCCCCGGCTGTGGCCAACGCCACCGTGGCGGACTACCGGCGCGTGCAGGCGCTGCTGGGCACGCGTCGCGCGGTGATCGTCCAGCCCCGCTGCTACGGCACCGATCACGGCTGCACCCTCGATGCGATTCGGCAGCTTGGCATCGCCAGCACGCGCGGTGTGGGGGTGGTGCGGCCCGATGTGTCCGACGAGACGCTGGAGACGCTCCATGCCGGCGGTATCCGGGGCATCCGCTTCTCGTTGTACACCCCGGCCCACGCCGTGGTGGGCTTCGAGATGGTGGAGACGCTGGCGCACCGCATCGCCGAACTGGGCTGGCATCTGCAACTGCACTGGACTGCCGACCAGATCGTCGCCCATGGCGACCTGCTGGCGCGGCTGCCCACGCCGCTGGTATTCGACCATCTGGCCCGCCTGCCGCTGCCCGGCGGCACGGCGCACCCGGCGTTCGCGCTGGTGTCCAGGCTGCTGGCGGAGGGCCGTGCGTGGCTGAAGCTGTCGGGCGCCTATCTGGATTCGATGGTCGGMGCCGGCGGTGGGTATGCCGACATCGCGCCGGTGGCCCGTGCGTGGGTGCAGGCGGCGCCGGAGCGGCTCGTCTGGGGCAGCGACTGGCCCCATTCCACCGAGCCGCACGCCAAGCCGGACGATGCCTTGCTGTTCGACCTGCTGGCCGATTGGGCCGGCACCGAGTCGGCGCGCCGCCGCATCCTGGTGGACAACCCCGCCGCGCTGTACGGATTCGAGGCCGCGTAAGCCGGTCCATAGAACTCAAGAACGGAGACAACCATGAGCAAGACCCTGCAACGCCTCGGCAAGGCCGTGGCGACCCTGGCTGCGGCCGTGCCGCTCGCCGCTTTCGCCTTCCCGGACAAGCCCATCCGCATGGTGGTGCCGTACTCGGCCGGCGGCGGGGCGGACAACACCGCGCGGGTCGTCGCCCAGAAGGTGGGCGAACTCCTCGGCCAGACCGTGGTGATCGACAACAAGCCGGGTGCCGGCGGCGTGATCGGCGCGGACGCCGTGGCGAAGGCCCCGGCCGATGGCTACACGGTGCTCTACGACGCCTCGGCCTTCGCCGTGAACGGCGCGCTGCGCAAGCTGCCGTTCGACCCATCGGCCGATTTCATTCCGATCTCGCTGGTCGCCACGGCGCCCCAGATCCTCGTGGTGGCCATCAACGCGCCGTACAAGACCGTGGCCGAGTTCATCGCTGCMGCAAAGAAGACGCCCGGCAAGCTGACCTACGCGTCCGCCGGCGCTGGCACGGGTTCCCATCTGGCCGCCGAGATGTTCAACGAGCAGGGCAAGATCGAATTGCTTCACGTGCCATACAAAGGCGGCGCGCCGGCGCTGACCGATGTGATGGGCGGCCAGGTGGCGTCCTACTTCGGCAATACGGCCTCTACGCTCCAGTACGTGACCGGCGGCAAGCTGCGCGCGCTGGCGGTGACCTCGAAGACGCGCCTGAAGGCGCTGCCCGATACGCCGACGCTGGCCGAGAGCGGCATGCCGAACTACGAGGTGCTGGAGTGGAACGGCGTCTTCGTGCCCAAGGGCACGCCGCCGGACCGCGTGCAGACCATCGCGAACGCGGTGCAGAAGGCGGTGGCGGACCCGGCCGTGCGCGCCAAGCTCCAGCAGGCCGGGCTCGATCCGGTCGGCAACACGCCGCAGGCGTTCAAGAGCTTCCTGCACACCGAATCGACGCGCTGGCAGGCGCTGGTCAAGGCGCGCGGGATTCGGGTGGAGTAAGTTCCTGGCGCTCGGCTTCGGCGGCGTGCACGAAGCGCCGCTGCCGCATCCACTTCGTCGCCACCCATTTCTCGCCGGCCAGCACTTCGGCGGCTGCATGCAAGGTGCGGCCGTCTAGCTGGCCGTGGTCGTCGCAGTACTCGAAGTACAGCGCATTGCCCTTGCGCGGCACCACGGACAGGCCGATCTCGGGGAAGAGCGTTTCCCCGCCCGCCGGCACGTCGTTCAGGTAGATCACCATCGTGCTCACACGCTGCCCGCTGCGCGCAATCKACGCCCGATTGGCGGCGTTGTTCGGCATCAGGAAGTCGAAGTGCGGGCGGCTCTGCGCCCCCGGGGCGTAGCGCAGCACCTGCAAGCCCTCGCCGTTCTCCATCGGCATCTGCATCAAGGCTGAAATGCGGGCGTCGAGCGTAGCCAGCCACGGCGCCTCGGCCAGGCGGAAGAACATGCCCTCGCTGGTGCGGTCCGGGCTCACGATGTGCTCGCCGGTGCGCGGATCGACAAGGGTCGATGGCGCGAGGCGAGGCCGCGCCGCCGCCATCAATGCATCGCACTCACCATGGCTGAGCACGCCTTCGAGCACGGCCACCACGGGGCGCTCGGTGCGGGATAGCACGGGTACGTCGCGGTCGCCACCGTGCAGCACCGACGCACGCGGCAGCCGGGGCTGGGCTGGCGCCGTGGCGGGGGCGGTGCGCTCCACCGTGATGCTGCCCTCCGGCATTGGCAGTCCCTCGCGCAGCACGCGGGCGAAAGCCTCCACCAGTTCGCGCGCCACGTCCGGCGCAAAGCGCTGCGCGGCCAGCGCGCGCACCAGTTCATCCGGACGGCCGCCGCGCTGCAAGGCCTGCACGATCCAGTCGCGCAACTCGGCGGTGAAATGCAGCGTGGCAAGCTGGCGCGGCGGGGTAGTCAAGGATTGGGGCGAGGCGTGCATGGGACGGCATGGGTAACGGGCGGCGCCAGTATCCCGGCATTGCGCGCGGCATGCAACCGGTTGCCGGCTTGAAATTTTCTGTAATTTTCGTGTGGTACCGGAGCAATCAAACGGTCATATTTGGCTCCTAGGATCAGGGCCGCTGCACACATGACAGGGAATCGCGTACCGGCTTTCCCCCGTCGAAAAACTCCCTCGCGCAGGCGGGCCACCCGCCAGAACCATCGCGACGGGGCGGGCTTTTGGGTGCGGCACTCCAACGATACCCACTACATATCGCCCTAGCCCGGCGAGCCAAAAATACAATGCACCCAAACCACCACAGCTTTGTTCCGTTACTCACGGCGCTGGCCGCAGCCGCCATGCTGACCGCCTGCGGCGGCGATGACGGCGGCACCCCGGCCGCGTCCACGCCCAACGCCACCCCGGCCACGGTCAGCGGCAGCGTGATGGGCACGGCGATCAAGAACCCGACTGGCGTCGCCCAATCGTCCGCCACGGGCGTGGACTACGCCAAGAGCAGCACGGGCGATGCCGTCCAGCAGACCATCGTCCCCATCGCCTATGCCAACGCCACCGTGTGTGCCGATACCAACGGCAACGGCGTGTGCGACAGCGGCGAAGCCGCCACGCGCACCGGCGCCGATGGCCGCTTCACGCTGACCACGGCGGCCACGAGCCTGGTGGCCGTGGTCGGCACGGACGCCACCTACACGGACGCCAGCGGCGCCCCGGCCAAGGTCGCCAGCAAGCTGGTGCTGCGCAGCGCGGCCGACCAGGCGGCAAATGGCGCTCAGGTAGTCATCAGTCCGTTATCGACGGAAGTGGTGCGCCTGACCGAAGCCGAATCGCTGACGGTGGCCGATGCCAAGACCGCCATCGCCAGCCGCCTGAGCCTCACCGGCGGCACCGCCGATGTGACGGTCAAGGCCGATGACGTGCTGGCCCTGCCGGCCAGCGTGGCCGACGCCCACGCCGCCACCGCGCTGCTGACCGAGTCGAACACGCTCGCGGGGCGCTACACGCTGGCCTCGAAGATCCTCGACCGTGGCTTTATCAGCGATGCCGCCACCGATCCGGTCACCACGCTGAAGGCTGCGCAGGACGCTGCGTTCAACCCGGAAGGCATCCCGCGCTACGACCACCTGTTCGTGGTGGTCTTCGAGAACCACAGCAACCAGACCATCGACGATCCGGCCTACCCGAACTTCTACAAGTACCTGAACCAGGAAGGCAACAAGGCGGCCAACTATTTCTCCACCGGCAACCCCAGCGAGCCGAACTACATCTCGCTGGCCAGCGCCGACGACTGGGGCGTGGCCGACGACAACGCCTGGAACTGCCTGCCGGCCGGCGACACCGCCAACCAGCCGACCGACGTCTACCAGCCGCTGGCCGCCTGCAACGCCGACACCAAGGTCCACAACCTCAAGGGCCGCCGCAACCTGTTCACGGCGATGTACAACGCCGGCATGGGCACGCGGGTGTACAGCGAGTCGATGGACCCGGGCCAGGACCCGCGCAAGGACGGCGCCGGCAACGCGGCCATCACCGCCGTCAACGTGACGTCCGGCGCGGGCGCCACCGAGCCGATGATCTCCAGCCTGTACAAGACCAAGCACCACCCGGCGGTGAATTTCGACGAAGTGCGCAATCGTCCGGACTTCTTCAAGAACCTGAACCGTACCGTGGGCGGCGGCCAGTGGGATGCGGCCATCCAGACCTATGCGCAGGGCCACGGCATCACCTGGAACACCCACCAGTTCGAGGATGACCTGAAGAGCGGCGACGTTGGCGCGCTGAACTACATCGTCCCCGACCAGTGCGATKACATCCACGGCACCGGCTCGGCGGTGGCGGACTGCACCTCGGGCGTGCCGGGCATCAAGCGCGGCGACGCCTACGCCAAGTACCTGGTGGAGACCATCAAGGCATCGCCGGTGTGGCAGAACACCAGCCGCCGGTCGGCCATCGTCATGCTGTTCGACGAGGGTTCGAGCTTCTTCGGCAGCTCGTCGTGCTGCGGCTGGAACGTGGGCGGTACTGCCACCAGCGGCGCTCCGCTGGACGAAGGCATCACCACGGCGATTCCGCGCTACAACGGCGGCAACAAGGGCGATGGTCCGACCATCTTCGGTCTGCTGACCAACCAGCCGGGCGCGCCCAAGCAGGTCATCGACTCGGATGCCTACAGCCACTTCTCGTTCGTGCGCACGATGCAGGACATGTTCGCGCTGGCCGACCCGGGCGTGCCGACGTCGTACATGAACCGMTCGAAGTACACCGAGCAGTACATCGCCCAGAACCTGGCCAATCTGGCCGAGTACTCGGGTAGCGCCAACACCCACTTCGATTCGGTGCGTCCGATGAACCACAACTACGTGGTCAAGGCCGGCGATATCGTCTCGGGCGGCGCCACGCGCGGTGTGAGCGGCAGCGGCACGCTGAGCGGCGGCAACACGGCCAGCGGGCCGGATGCCACGCAGACCAATATCTGGGCGATCAAGTCCTGATGTGGCGGGGCGCCGGGCGCGCGGCGCAGGCCGTCGCCCGGGGCCCCGATCTTCTTATGGTGCGCAACCGGGCCTGGCCCGGCTGTGCGCCCGGCTGCCACCGCTGATCCAGACCATGTCCCACTCCATTCTTGCCGCCAGCCTGCTGGCGGCCGCGTGTGCTGTCACGCTCGTCGGCTGCAAGCCGGCCACCGAGACGGCGCCGCACGCTGCCACGCCAGCCAAGGCCGCGGTGCAGACCGTTTCCGCGCCGGCGCCATCGGCTCCGGCATCGCCCCTGTCACCCGCCGCGCAGCTCGGCGCGAAGCTGTTTTTCGATCCCTCGCTGTCCGGCACGGGCAAGATGTCCTGCGCCACCTGCCACGACCCCAACCACGCCTACGCACCAGCCAATGACCTCTCGGTGCAGCTGGGCGGGGCCGACGGCAAGGCGCCGGGCACGCGCGCGGTGCCCACGCTGATGTACAAGGAGTACACCAACGCCTACTCGGATACCTTCGAGAACCCCGACATGGTCAGCCCGCCCGGTCCCGGCGGCGGCCTGACCTGGGACGGCCGCGCCAACACCATCGCCGAGCAGGCCGCGATTCCGCTGCTGGCGTCCAACGAGATGGCCAATGCGAGCAAAGCCGCCGTGGTCGAGGCCGTACAGCACGGCGCCCACGCCGACGCCTTCCGCCAGACCTACGGCGCCACCGTGTTCGATGACACCGAGCGCGCCTTCACGCTGGTCGGCGCCGCGCTCCAGGCGTTCCAGGTGGAAGACCGCAGCTTCCACCCCTACAGCAGCAAGTTCGACCGCTACCGCAACAACAAGCTCGGCGGCGCGCTGACCGATGCGGAGGTCCGTGGCCTGCGCGTGTTCCTGGATCCCAACAAGGGCAACTGCATGGCCTGCCACCTGATCGGCGGTGGCAACGACGGCAGCCAGGACATGACGAGCGATTACTCGTTCGCCGCCATCGGCGTGCCGCGCAATATGGAGATCCCGGCCAACGCCGATCCGAAGTACTTCGACCTCGGCCTGTGCGGCCCGCTGCGCACCGACCATCGCCCCGGCAAGGACAAGGGTGCGGCGGCCACCTGCGGCATGTTCAAGACGCCGGTGCTGCGCAACGTGGCCACGCGCCACGTGTTCATGCACAACGGGGTGTTCAAGTCGCTGGAGGAGGTGGTGCGCTTCTACAACACCCGGGACACCGCGCCGGAGAAGTGGTACCCGCGTGATGCCCGGGGCCGCGTGAACAAGTTCAACGACCTGCCGGCGTCGTACCGCGCCAACCTGGACGACCAGATGCCGCTGGACTTGCGCAAGCCGGGGAGCGCCACGCCGATGACTGACTCGGAGATGCAGGACCTGATCGTCTTCCTGAAGACGCTGACCGATGGCTTCGTGCCGCCGGCGGGCACCGCCGAGAGCGGTCCGCAGGCCCACACGGTGGCGGAAGCCGCAGCCGAGAACGCCGCCCGGAACGCCGCGCACAAGGCACAGACGCCATGACCCCTTATTCCATCGACACCAAGACCATGAAACCGATCCTTTTCGCCACCCTTGCTGCGCTGGCTATGCTCGCCGGCTGCAGCGCCCCGGACGCCCCCAACGAAGCCAACTTCCGCGCCGCGCTGGAGAAGCAGCTCGAAGCCCACGGCGACCTCTGCATCGGCCGCCATAGCTGGCCCGTGGATGTGCCGGACCTGCCCGTGGCGGGGACACTGCGCGACGGCATCCAGATGCCCGCGCTCGAACATGCCGGGCTGGTGGCGCACACCAGTGCCGAGATGACGCTGCGTCACCAGAACGGCGAGACKGAAACCGTGAAGGCGCTGCGCTATGACCTGACCGACAAGGGGCGCGGCTTCGTCAATGCCCATCCCGGGACGGCAGCGAAAGGCACGGACACCGCCGAGCCGGATCTCTGCTACGGGCACGTCCGCGTGAACAAGGTGACTGGCTGGGACACGCCCAAGGCCAGCGGCGTGGGCGACAAGGCGGCGCACGCCACCACCACCGTTCGCTACACCTACATGCTCGATCCGGCCCCGTGGGCCAGTGACGCGGCGGTGCAGGGCGCCTTCCCGGTGCTGGCCCGCGTGGTGCGGGGCAGCGGCACGATGGAGCTGACGCAGCAGTTGGTGGCCACCAGCGGCGGCTGGCAGCCGATGTAAGGAGGGGAAATCAGGCGTTGACGACGCGGCGCGCGAAGCGCTCCAGGTAGTCCATCAGCCGCTCCGCGCCGTCGGCGGCTTCGGCTTCGTTACCGCTGGCGATGGCCTGCGCCATGACCAGGTGGGCCTGGGCGCCTTCGGCAATCTCGCCCTCGTGCTGATAGGCGTACCAGAAGCGCCGGCATTGCACGATCAGCGGGATCACCGCCTTGACCGCCGAGCGGTTGCGGCAGGCCGCGTGGTTCACGTGGTCCAGCGCCTGGTCGGCGGCCATGTATTCGTCGAGGTTGCCACGCTGGGCGGCCTTGACCATCTTCTGGGCGCTGGCGATCAGCGCCTTGCGCTGGGTATCGGTGGCGCGGCGCGCGGCATTGGCGGCAATCAGCCGCTCCAGCACGCGGCGCGTGGCCAGCACGTCCAGATGGTCCATGACGTCGATGGTCGAGACGATCAGCCCACGCCGGGGCTGCTGGAGCACCAGCCCCATCGACACCATGCGCACCAGCGCCTCCCGCACGGGCGTGCGGCCCAGCCCGGTGAGTTCGGCCAGCTCGGCCTCCACCACGGGGCTGCCGGGGGCGATCTCGAGCTTGGAGATCAGCGTCTCGATGCGGTCGTAGGCCACGTCGGCGGCGCGGCGCTTTTCACGGTTGTCAGTCTCGGCGCTCTGGTTTCTGGAAGGTGTCGGCATCTCGAACAGGTTGGCAGCGGGGGCGGCGGTCGACATTATGCCGTGACCGCCGCCGGGGGGCTCAGGGGGCCTTGGCGCACTCAGAGCGTGGCGCCGATCTTGCGCAGCTCCGGAATCGCCGGGGCCTTGGCCACCCACAGGGCGTCGAACTTCTGGATCGCCGGCGCCGGGTCGTAGTTGGCGACGCTCTTGAAATGGACCGACGATTGCTTGAGCTTCTCGATCAGCCCCGCCTCGGTGGTGACGATGTCGTTGATCTGCGCGGTCAGCGACTGCGTGACCAGCGCGCGCACGATGTCCTTGTCCTTCGCGTCCAGCCCTTGCCAGATCCGGCCCGAGACCAGCGGCGCGAACGGCATGAACAGCGCGTTCATCGGCAGCAGGGACTTGGAAATCTTGTCGTAGCGCTGGTTCCAGGACAGTTCGATGTCGGCCTCCAGCCCATCCACCTGGCCATTGGTCATGGCGTCGAACACAGCCGGCGTGGGGATCGGCGTGGGCGCGGCGCCCAGCATCGAATAGAAGTCGCGGTAGACCGGCGTGGGGTTGATGCGCAGCTTCATGCCCTTGAGGTCGTCCGGCGAATTGATGTCGCGCGTGGCGAACACGACCCGCATGCCGGTGATGCCCCAGCCCAGGCCGATGGTGCCGGTTTCGCGCGGCAGGGCGTCCAGCAGCTTCAGGGCCGCCGGCGTGCGCACCAGCTTGGCCACGCTGCTGGTGGAGCGCACCAGATAGGGCGCGTTGATGGCGGCCACGCTGGAGACGCGCGAGCCGAGTTCGGCCGCCTGGATCCAGCCCATGTCGAGCGCGCCGGACTGGAGCTGCTGCATCATCGCCGATTCATTGCCAAGCTGGCCCGAGTGGAACACGGTCACGGTCAGGCGGCCGTCGGTTTCCTTCTTGAGCGACTCGCCGAAGGCCACGGCGGCCCGGTTCCACGAGTGCCCGGCGGGCGTGATCAGCCCGAGGCGGAACTCCTTGGTCGTGGCGGCGCGCGTGGTCGAGGTGATGACCATGGGCGCGGCAACGGTGGCCAGCGCGGTGGTCTTGAGGAAACGGCGGCGGGTGATGAGGGTCATGGCGGCTCCTGTGCGGTTCGATGGGTAACGGCGAGGCGGATGGGACGGCTATGGATCGGGTTGGATCGGGTTGGATCGGTCGGCTAGTCCAGCAGGGCGATGGACAGGCTCGGGAACAGCGAGAGCAGCACCAGGGCCACGCAGCTGATCAGGAAGAAGGGCAGCGTGACCATGAACATCTTCCCCGGCTTGGCGCCGGTGACGGCGGAGGCCACGAAGAAGCTCAGCCCCACGGGCGGGGACATCAGCCCGAGCACGAGGTTGATGACGATGACCACCCCGAAGTGGCGCGGGTCGATGTGGTAGACCTCGGTGGCGATTGGCAGCAGGATCGGCACGGTCATGATCAGGCCCGGAATGCCGTCGATCACCGTGCCGATGATCAGCAGGATCACGTTGGCCAGCAGCAGGAATTCGACCGGGCTGTGGGCGATGGTCTGGATCCAGGCCGCCACCATCTGCGGGATCTTGCCGTAGATCAGCAGCCACGAGAACACGGCGGCGGCTGCCACCAGGAACAGCACGATGGCCGAATAGATGGCCGAGCGCAGCAGGATGGCCGGCATCGTGCGCAGGTCGAACTCCTTGGTCACGTAACGGCCGACCAGCGCCGCGGCCAGCGCGCCCACGGCGGCGGCCTCGGTCGGGTTAGCCACGCCGGCGAGGATGGAGCCGACGATCACCACCGGAATCAGCAGCGTCGGGCTGGCCTGGATCACGGTGGTGGCGCGCTCGCGCAGCGTCTTGCGCGCGCTGCGGGGGTAGTTGTAGAAGAGCCCCATGATGGCGATGATGATGAAGAACAGCACCGTCAGCAGCAGCCCGGGCAGGATGCCGGCGATCAGCATGTCGCCCACGGCCACCTGGGCCAGCACGCTGTAGACCACGAACATTACCGAGGGCGGGATGATCGGCCCCAGCATGCCGCCGTAGACGGTCAGCCCCGCCGCGAAGGTCTTGTMGTAGCCCTGCTTCTCCATCTCGGGCACCATCACCTGCGACATGATCGCCACCTGGGCCGTGGCCGAGCCGATGATCGACGACACCAGCATATTGGCCAGGATGTTGACGTAGGCCAGGCCGCCCTTGATCGAGCCGACGAAGGCCATCGACAGATCCACCAGCCGGCGCGTGATGCCGCCGCTGTTCATGATCTCGCCGATCAGGATGAACAGGGGGATGGCGATCAGGCCGTAGCTGTCCACGCCCGCGAACATCTGCGAGGGGAACGATTGCAGCAGCACGGTGGCGCCGGTGCTGAAGATGAACGCCAGTCCGGCCAGGCACAGGCAGATGCCGATCGGCACGCCGACCAGCATCACGCCGCAGAAGAAGAAGGTTGTCGGCATGTCAGTTCACCGTCTCGGAGTTGCCCACCTGGAACTCGGGGTAGGCGCGGCGCGGCGCCAGGTCGAGGTCTTCGAGCAGGTTGGCCAGCGCGTGCAGGCTCAGGGTGCAGGAGAACAGCGGCATGATCAGCTGGAGCACCCAGACCGGCCATTCCAGCGTCTGGGTGTGCTCGGTGTAGAGGAAGTTGAACGATTCGGCCGCGTACTCGCGGGCGTCGAAGCCGTAGCGGGCGATGCCGACCGGGTCCATCCAGACCCAGCACATCGCCAGCAGCGCCAGCCCGAACAGCAGCACGCCGCCCGTGGAGATGGCCTTGGCAGCGCGGGCGGCCTTCGGGGGCAGGTGCTCGGTGAGCAGCCCGACGGMAAAATCGAGCCGCAGGCGGGTCATGACCGACGCCCCGACGAAGGTCAGCCAGACCACCGCGTAGACCGACGCTTCGTCCACCCAGTACAGCGGCAGCCCCGCGTAGCGCGTGACCACGTTGAGCAGGATCAGCAGCACGAGCAGCGTCATCAGGCCGCCGAGCGCATGGCGCTCCACGGCGAGCACGGCGTCCGAGGCGCGCATCACCCAGCGCACCGGTCGCTTGACGGTGGCCGTGGCCGTGGCGGGCGCATCGGTGGCAGTGAGGGAGGGAAGGTCAGGCATGGCAGGCAGACTCCAGGACGAAGGGGGCGGTCGTGACGATCACGGACACGACGGCTGGTGCAAGTTGGATGCCTGCTGCGGCCCCGGGGGCCGCCGCAGGCATGCATCACGCAGTTGGCCTCATACCACCGACTGGTACTTCGCCGGCCGCGTCTCCAGCGCCTGGCGCACCACGCGTTCGACGAAGGCGCGCTCCTCGCCCACCAGCGGCAGGCGCGGGCGGCGCATGAACTCGGAGCCTACGCCGACCAGGGTGTCGATCAGCTTGAGGTTCTGCACCAGCTTGTTCGAGACATCGAGGTGGAGCATCGGGGTCATCCACTGATACAGCTTGAGCGCCTCGGCGAAATTGCCCGCTTTCATCAGGTCGAACAGCGCCACGGTTTCGCGCGGGAAGGCGCAGCCCACGCCGGCCAGCAGGCCGTCGCAACCCAGCGCCAGCCCTTCGTAGGCCAGGTCGTCCACGCCCATGAAGATCTGGTAGCGGTCGCCCAGGGTGTTGCGCAGGTCCGTCACGCGGCGGATATCGCCCGTGCTTTCCTTGATCGCCGCCACCCACTTGCAGTCGGCCAGCTCCACCATGTGCTCGGGCTTGAGGTCCACCCGGTAGGCGACCGGGTTGTTGTAGACCATCACCGGCTTCTGGGCGGCTTCCGCCATGACGCGCACGTTCTGCATCGCCTCGCGGGCATCGGCCACGTAGATCACCGAGGGCATCACCATGAAGCCGGCCACGCCGAGCTTGTTCGCGCCGTCGATATAGCGCAGCGCGTMTCGCGTGCTGGTTTCGGAGACGTTGGCCAGCACCGGGATGCGGCCATCGGCGGCTTCCACGGCGATGCGCGCCACGTCGAGCTTCTCCTCGAGCGACAGCGTGCTGGCCTCGCCCAGCGAACCGCAGGTCACCAGCCCGTGGATGCCATTGCGGATCTGGAATTCGATGTGACGACTGGTCCCCTCGGCGTCGATCCGCTCGTCGGCGTGGAACTTGGTGGTGATAGCGGGGAAGATGCCGGTCCAGCGGGGATTGGTGGCGTTGCTCGAATTGGTCGAATTGGTCACAGGGGACTCCTCGGTTGGGTCGGGTTGGGCTCGCAAATATCTGCTTAATATATTTAGGATATCTTCCAGCATTGGTCTAGCAAGAGCAATGCCAGTGAATACCCTGATAGCCGGCGCGCCCGGAATCCGGCTTGGGGACTGGGATTGGGGGAAATGGGGTGGGAAAGGCGGGCGGAAGGGGGGAGGAAGCCCGGGCCCCGGAGCGGGGCATGCCGTGCACCGCCGGCGGGTCCGGTGCACCGGCGCGGACGCGCCGCGTCAGCTAGATGGGCGGCTGTGTGGGCGCTTCAGCCCGCCAGTGCGAAGCCGTAGAGCGCGGCGGCATTGCGCCAGCGCAAGCCTTCCGACAAATCCGGCCGCTGTGCGAGCCAGGCCATCACCGCGCGGCATTCGTCGGCACGTGCGGGGGCCTCGTGGTTGGTCCACGGCCAGTCGCTGCCCCAGAGCAGGCGGTCCGGCCCGGCTATCTCGGCCCAATGCGCAGCCAGTGTCGGCCACTGGTCAGGGCTGGCCAGCCGGTAGGGCGCGCTGATCTTGATCCAGAGCGGGCGTCGCACGGCCACGGTGCGGGCCGTGTCGAAGACCGGGTCGTCCACGCCGAGCGGGCCGGGGCGGCCGAAGTGATCGAGCACGATGGGGGCCGGCGCATTGTCGAGCGCGGCATCGAGCGCGGCCAGCACCATCGCGCCGTCGCYATTGTTCRTGTGGACTTCCACGTGCCAGCCCAGCGCTGCCACGCGCTGGAACAGCGAGCGCCACGGCGCGGTGTCGATGCGCCGCCAGCCGGCATCGCCATACAGGTTCAGGCGGATGCCCCGGACCCCGGCGGCATCCAGCGTGGCGAGTTCGGCGTCGTCCACGGCCGGATCGACCACCGCCACGCCGCGCAGCCGCCCCGGCATGCGGCGCAGCGCAGCCAGCATCGCCGCGTTGTCGGTGCCGAGGAAGCTGGTCTGGACCACCACGCCGTAGGGGTCCACCGACGGGTCGCCCATCGACCCGCCCATCGACCCGACCATCGACAGCCAGTCCGCCAGCGACGCGGCGTAGGGCGGCCGGTAGCGTGCCGAAGCCAYGGCCACGCCGGCATCGAAGACATGGAAGTGGCAGTCCACCAGCGTCTGGCTTGTCGTCATCGGCACGATTCTCCTCTGTGCGGGTTAGCCCCGATATGGCGGGCTGGCCCGGTCCGGGTACTCTAGTCCTCTATAGGAGTGGAATCTAACACGGACACCAGATGCCAGACAATGCCACGCGCCAACCGGCCGCCGCCTCGGCAGGCATGAGCCGCTACGGGCAGATTGCCGCGCTATTGCAGCAGAAGATCGTCACGGGCGAGTGGTCGCCGGGCACTGCCATTCCGGCCGAAAGTGCGCTGGCGGGCGAGTTTGGCATCGCGCTCGGCACGATCCGGCAGGCGATTGCCGTGCTGGTGCAGCAGGGGCTGCTGGAGCGGGTGCAGGGCAAGGGTACTTTCGTGTGCACCGGGCTGACCGGGGGGAGCGGCGCCAGCATGATGCGCTTCTTCCGCTTCCGCTCGGAGGCCGATGCCGATGCGGCGCCCACGGCGGTGCCGCGCTCGGAGATCCTGTCCTGCCGCAGCGTGCGGCTGGACAAGGCCATGGCCAGCCGCTTCGGGCTGGAGGCCGGCGCGCGGGGTCTGGCCATCTCGCGCCGGCGCTGGGTGGCGGACACCCCGCGCCTGCTCGAATCGATCTGGCTGCCGTTGCCGCGCTGCGCGGCGCTGCAGGAGACGCCGATGGCCGAGTGGGGCGAGCTGCTCTATCCGCTGCTGAGCCAGCGCTGCGGCATCACCGTGCACCGGGCGATGGACGAGGTGACCTTCCGGCTGCTCGATGCCGAGGAAGCCGAGCTGCTCGCGCTGCCGCCCTCCCATCCCTGTGCGCTGGTCACGCGTCAGGCGTTCGATATCCAGGGCCAGTGCGTCGAATACCGGCTGACCCGGGGCGATGCCTATGCCTTCCGCTACACGGCCGAGATTCGCTGACCTCGCCCCAACATTGATTTGACGGAGACACCCCCATGCGTTCCCTGATCCCCCTCACGCTGGCAGGCCTGGCCTTGCAGCCGACCTTGCTGCACGCCGCCGACGCCGCCCAGCCGTGGCCGACGCGCCCGCTGACCATCGTCGTCACCTATCCGCCCGGCGGCGGTGCCGACCTGATGGCGCGGCTGATCGCGCCGGGGCTGGGACGGGAACTCGGCCAGACGGTGATCGTGGAAAACCGGCCCGGGGCGGGCKGGCAGATCGGCGCGTCGTACGTGGCCAAGGCCGCGCCCGATGGCTACACGCTGATGGTGGACGCGTCGTCCTACGCGGTGAACCCGAGCCTCTATCCGCGCCTGCCCTACGACCCCGCCAAGGCGTTCCGGGCGGTGGGCGTGCTGGCGCGCTATCCCAATGTGCTGGTGGCCAATCCCGCCTTCCCGGCGACGAACGTCAAGGACGTGCTGGCGCTGGCGAAGCAGAAGCCGGGCACGGTGGCGTTCGCCTCGTCGGGCAATGGCTCGGCGCAGCACCTGTCCGGCGTGCTGTTCGAGCAGCGCGCCAGCGTGGACCTGCTCCACGTGCCATACAAGGGCGGCGGTCCGGCGATGACCGATGTCATCGCCGGACAGGTGCCGCTGTTCTTCGCCAACGTGGCTTCCAGCCTCCAGCACATCAAGGCAGGCAAGCTGCGCCCGCTGGCGGTGACCAGCCATACACGCACCTCGGCGCTGCCCAACGTGCCGACCATGCAGGAAGCCGGCGTGGCGGGCTACGAGGTCTATGAATGGAATGCCGCCTTCCTGCCCGCCAACACGCCGGAAGCCGTGGTGGCCAGGCTGTCGGACGCGCTCCAGAAGGTCATGGGCAGTCCGGAGATCCGMCAGCGCGTGGCCGAGCTGGGCGGCGAGGTGGTAGGCGCCCCGCCGGCCGAGGCGGCGCGTTATATCGACACCCAGACGCGGCTCTGGGCCAAGGTCATCAAGGACGGTAACGTCAAGCCGGAATAAGCGCCGGCTTGACGTCGTAGCACACTAAAAACGAAGGAGACCCCCATGTCCACAGATTCCCCCTTTGACGCCGATCGCCGGCACCTGCTCGGGTTGATGGCTGCGCTGGGCGCCGGCGCCCTGGCGCCCACGCTGGCGCGCGCGCAGGCAACCTGGCCGTCCAAACCCATCCGGCTGGTGGTGCCGTTCGCGCCGGGCGGCAGTTCCGAGATCGTGGCGCGCTCCACGGCGGCGGAGCTGACCAAGCTGCTCGGCGTATCGGTATTCGTCGAAAACAAGCCGGGCGGGGCGGGCAATATCGCCATGGGCGAGGTAGCGCGGGCCGACGACAACCACACGCTGATCCTCGGCCATATCGGCACGCTGGCGGTCAATCCGTACATCTTCCCCAAGCTGCCGTACGACCCGAACAGGGACTTCCGGCCGATTTCGCTGCTGTCGAAGGTGCCCAGCCTGTACGTGGTGCACCCGGACCTGCCGGCGAAGAACCTCAAGGAGTTCGTGGCCCTGGCCAAGAGCAAGCCGGGCAAGCTGAACTACGGCTCGGCGGGCAATGGCAGCGCCGGCCACCTGGCTTTCGAGTACCTGAAGGCGACCACCGGCACCTTTATCACCCACGTGCCGTATCGCGGCAGCGGCCCGCAGATCACCGACCTGCTGTCCGGGCGGCTCGATGCGGCGGCGGTGGGCGCGCCGGCCATCATCCAGTTCATCAAGACGGGCAAGGTGCGCTGTATCGCCACGGGCACGGCGCAGCGCATTCCGCAGCTCCCCGATGTGCCGACGGTGGCGGAGCAGGGCTATCCGGGCTTCGAGATGACGCAGTGGTACGGGCTGCTGGCGCCGGCCTCGCTGCCGCAGCCGGCGGTGGCCAAGCTGGCGGAGGCCACGATCAAGGCGGTGAAGAGTCCCACCTCGGTGGAGCGGCTGGGCGCGGACGCCGCCCTGGTGGTGGGCAGCACGCCCGAGGAATTCGCCCGCTTTATCGCGGCGGAGCAGCAACGCTGGAAGCCGATCGTGGCGCGCGCGGGCATCAAGCCGGACTAGGCGTTGCCGCCGTCCTACCTATACTTCAAGGCACCGGCCCCAGGCCGGTGTCAGGAGGCGATATGGGACGCAAGTACATCGATTGCCGCGACTATCCGAGCGAGAAAAACTGCACTGTGGCGCTGAGCGCCGACAATGAAGACGAACTGCTCGAGGCTGCGGTCCAGCATGCGGTGGCGGTGCATCAGCATCAGGATTCCCCTGAACTGCGCACGCAGCTGAAGTCCTTGTTCAAGGAGGGTGCCCCGCCGGCCTGAGCGCCGGCGTTGTCAAGCGAGAGGCGGGACCGGCCAGCGGCTGATCCCGCACTTCCGGCGCGCGGCTAGCGGTCCTGATACGGGTCGTACCATGCCCTGCGCAGGTGCACGTCCCCATCGTGACGATGGATGTGCAACTCGGCGTGCTCGCGCCGGGCCATGTCCCAGCCGGCGGCGATGGCCGCTTCCATGGTCGTGAAGCGCTGGGGCTTGATATCGAGACCACCGAACTGCAGTGCCCAGCCATACTCGGCGGGCAGAACGCGAATGATGCGCGATTGCATATCGTTCTCTCTCCGTATTCCCCGCCATTTTCTTCCGTCAGATTTACCGCTAGGCTAGATCCGTACCAAGGTACGGAGTCAAGCGCAATGCATCACACCATGACAATCGGGAAGCTGGCCCAGGCCGCAGGCGTTGGCGTGGAGACGGTGCGTTACTACCACCGCTGCGGGCTGCTGCCGATGCCGGAGCGCGCGTTCGGCGCCGTCCGCCAGTATCCGGAGGCGAGCCTGCAGCGGCTGCAGTTCATTCGCCAGGCGCAGTCGTTCGGCTTCACGCTGGACGAAGTGCGAGTCCTGCTGCGGCAGGGCCATAGCGACACGTGCGGCACGGCCCGGGTGCTGGCCGAGCAGAAACTCGGGCTGGTGGAAGATCGATTGAAGGATCTGCTACGCCTGCGCGACGAACTGAAGACCCTCATTGCGCAATGCCACGCCAATGGCAGCGGGACGTCCTGCCCCTTGATCGATAGCTTGTCCAACGTCAGACGGCAATCGCCGCCACCCGGGCCCTGAGCCGGGGCGCGGCGAAGTCCAGGAAGGCGCGCAGCTTCAGCGGAAGGAGGCCCTGCCCGGTGTGGACCAGGCTGATGGGCCACGGCGGCGGCTCGAACGCTTCGAGCACGATCTGCAACGCGCCCGCGCGCAGGGCGCCCGCCATCTGGTAGGACACCACGCGCGTAATGCCCACGCCGGCCACCGCCGCATCGACAGCCGCCTCGGCCGTGCTCACGGCCAGCCGCGAACGCACCGGCACCGCAATCTCCGCCTTGCCCGCCTTCGCCCCCTTCGCCACCTTGCCCGCCGTGAAATGCCAGACCTGCCGGGAGGTCATCTGCTCGAACGTGATGCAGGCATGCTCGGCGAGATCCTGGGGGCGAGCGGGCGTGCCGTGCGCGGCGAAGTAGGCCGGGCTGGCGCACACCACCCGCCGGACGGTGCCGATCGGCATCGCAATGAAATTGCTGTCCGGCAGGTCGGCAATGCGCAGGGCGATATCGACATGCTCGTCCAGCAGGGCCACMACGCGGTCGGTCAGCACCATGCGGACGTCGATGTCCGGATAGGTTTTCAGGAAATCCGCCACCACGGGCAGCAGGTGCAGGCGGCCGAAGACGATGGGCGCCGTGATGACGAGTTCGCCCTTGGGCGCGGCATATTCGCCGGACGCGGCGCGCTCCGCCTCGCCTACCTCCTCGAGGATGCGCCGGCAGGCGGCCACGTAGGCGTGGCCGGTCTCGGTCAGCGAGAGCTGCCGGGTGGAGCGATGCAGGAGCCGGGTGTTCAGGTGCGCCTCCAGCTCGCCCACCTTCCGGCTCACGGTGGCAAGCGGCATCCGGAGCTGGCGCGCGGCGGCGGAAAAGCTGCCGGCCTCCACCACGGCCACCAGGATCGACATGGATTCGAAACGATCCGCCATATTCTCGATTTTTGGGAGAGTGATTCCCGATCGTGCCAGATTATCTTTATGGGTGGAAGGGCCTAGTATCGGGCGAACCCCTCAATCTGGAGTCCTGCCGTGTCCACGCTTTCGAACCCTCACCCCCAAACCCTGCGCAAATCCGCCTCCGTCAGGCACCTGCCCGTCAACCTGTTCGCGTCGGTGATGGGGATTGCCGGGCTGTCGCTGGCATGGCGGCAGGCCAGCCAGGCGTTCGGGGCCAGCCCGTGGATTGCCGATGTGGCCGGCTGGCTGGCGCTGGCTGTGTTCGTCGTGCTGGGCACGGGCTATCTGGTCAAGGCGGCGAAGTACCCGGCGGCGGTGGCCAGCGAGTACCGGCATCCAGTCGCGGGGAATTTCTTCGGCACGATCACCATCGCCATCCTGCTGCTGTCCACGGTGGTCGCCCCGCTGAGCCAGCCGCTGGCCGAGGGGATGTGGACCGTGGGCACCGTGGCGACGCTCGCCATCTGCTTCGCCATCTCCAGCCGCCTGCTGCGCGGCAAGATCGACGCGGCGCACGCCGTGCCGGCCTGGTTCATCCCCGGCGTGGCCACGCTCGATATCGCCGTGGCCGGCGCCACCATGCCGATGCCGTGGGCCCATGAGGTGAACCTGTTCGCCATGGCCGTGGGGACGATGATCGCGCTGCTGTTCTTCACGATGATCATGGCGCGCATGATCCACCACGAGCCGGTGCCGGCCGGCATGGTGCCGTCGCTGCTGATCCTGATGGCGCCGTTCGAGGTCGGCTTCCTGGCCTATACGAACATGACGCAGCGCGTGGATACCTTCGCCGCCTTGCTGTTCTACTTCGGCCTGTTCATCTTCCTGGCGCTGGCGCCCAAGGTGTTCCGCCGCGGCCTGCCGTTCGCCTCCGGCTGGTGGGCCATCAGCTTCCCGCTGGCGGCGCTGGCCATCGCCGCGCTGAAGTACGCGATGTTCGTCCAGGCCTGGCCGGTGACGGCGATTGCCATCGTCCTGCTGGCCCTGCTGAGCATCGCCATCGTGGTGCTGTTCGTCCTGACCCTGCACATCCTGTTCAACGGCGATTTGCTGGGCGGTTGATATAGATGCAAGCCCGGGGCCTGCCGAGGCCGCTGGCACCTAGACTGGTTCCGTTGCAGCTTATCTTTGCGCACTGCGCGAAAGGCCGGGGTTCAAGCATTGGAGGACCCATCATGCACACCGTCGTCAGAACGTATTCAGGAAGCGGCGCCAGCGAGCTATTCGACCTGCTGGCACAACACAAGGATGAGATCGAGCCGTTGATGCGGGAGGTTCAGGGCCTGCTCAGCTACACGCTGGTGCGCGGAGACGCCGGCGGCTTTTCGGTGACCACCTGCACCGACAAGGCGGGCACGGACGAAAGCGTCAAGGTCGCCAAGACCTGGATCGCGGAGCACGCTACCGGAATCTCCGTGGGCGCACCGACGATTACCGAAGGCACAGTGATCGTGCAGTCGAAGTGATGGATAGGGCAAGGCGCGGCGGTTCCTCGAAGGTAGAATCGCCGCCATGACTGGCCCCGATGACACCACCGAGTTCTGGCGCGACCCCGCCATGCCCTGCGCCGAGAGCCGCCGGGCGTGCCGGAGCCGTGCCGCCTATCGGCCGCACAGCCATCCGACCTGGTCGATTGGCGCCGTGGATGGCGGCGCCAGCGTTTTCACGGGGGCCGGCCCCGCGCCGGTGGCGCTGCCGCCAGCTCGCGGAACTGGCGGCGCTGGCCGGCCTGAGCCGCTACCAGCTGATCCGCGCCTTCCGCCGGGCCACCGGCATGACGCCGCACGCGTGGCAGGTCAACCAGCGCGTCAACTTGGCTCGCGACCGCCTGCGGGCCGGCGAAGCGATTGCCGAGGTGGCTTACGGGCTCGGTTTTGCGGATCAGAGCCACTTCCAGCGCGTGTTCAAGGCGCACGCCGCCGTGACACCGGCGCGGTATCGGGCCTGATCGGGCCTGATTGGGCCTGATCCTCCCAATCCTGCAATTTCCTTCAAGACGCGGCCCGCGCGGGGCGGCAGACTCCGGCGGTTTCCTCAGCGAGTCTGCGTCATGCACCTATTCCTCATCGTCGCCACGGCCCACTTTCTGGCGCTGCTATCGCCCGGCCCCGACTTCTTCCTGATCGCCCGTACCTCGCTGGCCGCCGGCTGGCGACGCGCCGCCGGGGCGTGCCTCGGCATCGCGCTGGCCAACGGCGTGTTCATCGCCGGGGCATTTGCGGGGGTCTCGGCGATGCGGGCCGACAGCGCGCTGTTCAGCCTGACGCAACTGGCCGGCGGCCTGTACCTGCTCTACCTCGGCTGGCAGTTCGTGCGGTTCGCCGGGACCACGCCCCTGGGAGAGGCAAAGGCGGGCGGCGGGGCGGCGACCGGCTTCGCGCAGGCGGTGGCCAGCGGCTTCCTGTCCGGCATCCTCAACCCCAAGAACGCCTTGTTCTACGCCAGCCTGGCCGCCATGCTCAGCGGGCCGCACGCCAGCGCGCCGTGGAAGGTGGCGTACGGCGTGTGGATGTTCGCCGCGGTGCTGGGGTGGGACCTGCTGGTCGCGGTGTCCATCGGCCACCCGCGCGTGCTGCGGCGCTTCGCCCGGGCGCTGCCCAAGCTGGAGCGCGCGGCGGGCGGCATGCTGATGGTGTTCGGGGCGGGAGTGCTCGTGGCGGTGGGCCGGCGGGCAGTCGGCGCGGTTCAACGTCTTTAACTCGCTTTGCCAAAAGTTTCACTTGCCCGACAGATTTGACATTCCATACTGGTTCGACCACGTCTGACTGTGACACGGGAGACTCTATGGGCCGGCCGGCACGTTGTGTGAGGACGCGGATCGCGCTGGGCGCCGCAGCATTGTTCCCCTCGGCCCTGCAAGCGCAGACGTCCATGTGCAGTACGAGTATCAGCGGAACGTTCTCGGTGGGCGTGTTCTGCCAACCGGCTGCGGGCACGCCATCCAATATCGGCACCTTGACGGGCACCACGTTCAATACGACGACCGGGGCCAGTATCCGGGCGACCACGTCCGCAGCCAACGCCACGGCGACCGTGGCGGGCACGACCATTACCAACCAGCCGGCCGCCGCAGCAAACGGGGTGACGGCCCAGGTCACCGGCACGGTAACGGCCGGCAATGCCGCCGCAAACATCGATGGCGGCACCACGTCGATCACCATGCAGGGCGCTGGCCTGGACGGGATTGGCGTGATCAACCTGAGCCCGGGTAGCTCGACGATTACGGTAACGTCCGGCACGACGCTCAACGTGACGAACCGGGTCACCGGCAACGAGCACGATGGGCTCGACATTACTGCCAACGGCGGCGGCAGCGCCACTATCGTGCATCAGGGCAGCGGGACCATTTCGACGGTCGGTGGCCATGGCATGAACCTGAAGACCACGGCGACCAGCGCGGGCGCGGTCTCGGCCACGGTCGGCAGCGGCGTGACCTTCCTTATCGACAACACCACGGCAATCGAGGATCCGTCGGACCCGGGTCTCGAGGCTGGCCCCGCCAATCATGCCGGCATACGCGCCTACAGCCCMGGCAGCGGCACCATCACCATCGACAGCAACGCCACGGTCCGCGCCACCGCGACCAATGCGTTCGGCATCATGACCGATGCCGGCACCGGCACCACCCGCATCCGCAACGGCGGCGCCATCACCACCGACGGGCTGAACGGCTTCGGCATCCGATCCAGCACGCAGGGCGGCGACGTCGCGGTGGTCAACGAGGGCGCCATTTTGGCCACGGGGCAGGCGGGCCATGGCATCTATGTCACGTCGGGACTGAACACGTCCGGCTCGCTGTCGGTCGACAACCGGGCGCCGATCACGGTTGGCGCCACGGGGAATGCCGAGGGCTCACGCGGCATCTATATGATCGCCCGGGCTGGCGGGACGGCCACCGTCACGGGCACTGGTGACATCACGGTGTACGGCAACCCGGCGACAGTGCGCGCCTTCGGCATTACCGTGGGCGCGGAAGCTGGCGCCGTCACCGTCGACTATTCGGGCAACATCACCACCTACGGCGATGGCTCGGCCGCCATTCGCGCGCATTCCGTCAGCGGCAATACGCAGGTGACCTACACCGGTGCCCGCCTCGAAACCTTCAACGGCAATGCCAACGGGATCTACGCCACCACGGGTGCGGCGACCAACACGGTCGGCATCACGGCGCAGGGCACGATCATCACGCACTCGGACAATGGCGGTGGAGAAGGATCCGGCGGCGGCTCGTTCGGTCTGCAAGGCACCAGTCTGGGCGGCGACGTCGACATCAATTTCCTGAGCGGCAGCATCGACGTGAATGGCAGCGGCGCGGCCATCGTGGCGGGCAGCGGCTACAACGGCGGTACGGGGCTGGGGAAAGTCACCGTGCAGAATGCCGGCACGCTGACGGCGCGCGGCAACGCCCAGCGTGGGATCGCCACGCTCTCGGGAACGGGCGCGCAGACTATCATCAATCGCGGCGCGATCCAGACGCTCGGCGCGATCGACGCGCAGGGCATCCTGGCGCGGGGCAGCGGCGCGGCGGCGATGTCCGTCGTCAATGAAGGGGCGATCTCGACCGTCGGGAACAATGCGTCGGGCCTGGAGATCACCTCGGTGGGCGGCGCGGTCGATGTGCAGAACCTCCAGCCGGTTCGGGCGGGATGGGGCACCAGCGCGGGCATCGCCACGGCCGGGCTGACACAGGCCGTGCGGAATGCGTCCTCCATCGAGGCCCTGAGCGATCAGGCCGTGCGCGCCGACAGCAACGGCTCGGCGGGATCGTTCCGGCTCGACAACGCTGGCACGATGACGGGCGTGGTCTCGGCGGCGACGTCGGACGTCACGCTCAACAACAGCGGCACGTGGAACCTGCGCAGCTTCGCGGATAGCACGGGAAGCGGTTCGCGGGATAGCTGGAACGTCGCCATCGCCAACCTCGGCACGGGCTTGAACAACACGGTCGACAACACCGGCACGCTGGCGCTGGCCGCGCAGCCGGTGAGCGGGGCGGGCGGCACGCGGCAACCGGCGGACGCCATCGTCACCTTCAACCCCGCCGGCGCCTACCTGCCGCTGGGCCAGGCCGCCAACACGCCGGTGGCTGGCGGCGCGGTGCAGGGACAAATCCTCGGCGTGCGGACGTTCACCAACAGCGGCACCATCGATCTGACCGGAGGCGGTGCGGCGGTCGGCAACGTCCTGGTGATCGGGGGCGGCCAGACGGCAGGGCAGTACGGCGGGGGCCTCTATGTCTCCAATGGCGGGACGCTGAAGCTCAATGCCGTGCTCAATGAGGGAGGGCCCGCCTCCCGTGCCGACATGCTCGTGGCGGATGCCACGGCGACCGGGGCCGGCGGTGCCACACGGCTCCGTGTGAACAATGTCGGGGGGCAGGGCGCGCTCACGGTCGCCAACGGGATACCGCTCGTGGAAATCCTGAGCCCCGTGGCCACCGACAGCGCTCCCGGTGCCTTCGCGCTGGAAGGCCGCGCCGTGGCGGGCGCCTACGAATACCGGCTGTTCCAGGGCGCGCCGGATGGCAGCGCGGGTAACGTCTGGTATCTGCGGTCCGAGCAGGACCCAAATCCAACCCCAACTCCGACGCCGGGCGGGGCGCTCTATCGGCCCGAGGTGGCGGCCTACCTCGCCAATCAGCGCCTGGCTGGCCAGATGTTCGTCCATAGCCTCCATGACCGGCTGGGTGAGCCCCAGTACGTGGAAGGGCAGGATTTCGACCACGAGAACGACAAGCCGCGGTCGGGCTGGCTGCGCGCGGTGGGCAAGTGGGAGGGCAGCCGCAGCAGCAATGGTGTGTTCAAGACCAGCACGGACGCCTTTCTGCTGCAAGGGGGCGCCGAAATGGCCAAGTGGAAGGTCTTCGGCGAAGCCGCCCGCGCCCACCTTGGCCTGATGGGCAGCTACGGCAACGCCTGGACGGACGCGCAAGCGCAAGGCAACGCCTTCCGCGCCAAGGGCAAGGTGGAAGGCTGGAGCGTGGGCGCCTACGGCACCTGGTACCAGAACGATGAGCACAAGCTCGGCGCCTACGTCGACACCTGGTTCCAGTACGGCTGGTTCACCAATCGCGTGGAAGGCGACCTGCTGCCGGTGGTCCGCTACCATGCGCAGGGTTTCGCCGTATCGGCGGAGGGCGGGTATGCCATGCCGCTGCGCAACGATTGGGTGATCGAGCCGCAAGGGCAGCTGATCTACGTCGGCTACAGCGAGGACGACATCACGGAGCCGAATGGCACGCGCGTGAGCGGGGCGGACTCGCACGGCTGGATCACGCGGCTCGGGGCGCGGCTGCATCGCACCTACGTCCGCGATGACGCGCGCAAATGGCAACCGTACCTGACCCTCAACTGGTGGCATACCAGCGTCGGCAGCAATGTCTCGTTCAATCAGCTTCCCGTGGGCAGCATGTACCCGGATAATCGGTACGAAGTGAAAATCGGCGTCAATGTGGATTTGCGCAAGCGCTGGACTGGCTGGACCAATGTGTCCGGCGCGTGGGGCGCGCAGAGCTTCTATCAGTATGTGGTGCGCKCCGGGGTGAAGTACACGTGGTAGCTGTCGTCAGGGCAAATAGAGCATGAAACTCGCGGTAATCGGACGGGGATTGATCGGCGCGGCGGCGGCGCGCCATTTGTCGAAGATGGGCCATGAGGTGGCGCTGATCGGGCCCGATGAGCCGGCCGACTACGCTGGCCATGCCGGGGTCTTTGGTAGCCACTACGATGAAGGCCGTATCACGCGGCAGTTCGATTCGACGCCATTCTGGCGGGACATGAACCGCGCATCGATTGCGCGCTACGGCGAGATTTTTGCGGAAAGCGGGGTCGAGTTCTATCGGGAAGTCGGCGTGCTTCACGTGGGCCCTCGCGAGAGCCCGGACGTGTCCTCCATCGGCGGCATTGCGGCGGAAGCCGGCATTCTTGTTGAAGCCTATGACGATGCGGGGCTCGCTCAGCGATTCCCGTACCTTGGATTTCCGGCTGGAACCCGGGGCTACTTCGAGCCGCAACACGCCGGTTATATCAGCCCGCGCCGCCTGGTCCGTGCGCAGACGATTGCGGCGCAGCGCGCCGGGGCGCGGATTCTCGGCGAACCCGCGCTCGGCATCTCGGAAAGCGCCACTGGCGTGACGATCCGGACGCGATCGGGCGATGTGGAGGTGGAGCGCGTTCTCGTTGCGGCCGGCGGACATACCCAATCGCTGCTGGGCCAATCCCTGGGTTTCGTGGTGTACGCACGGACTGCCGCGATGTTTCGGCTCGATGCGGCGGAGGTGCAACGCCTGGCCGGCATGCCATCGATGCGTTGTTTCGGACCCAAGGGTGCCGATCCCTATATCCTGCCGCCCATCCTCTATCCGGACGGCCAGACCTGGCTGAAGCTCGGCGGCGATCCGGTGGATATTCCCCTCGAAAGCGAGGGGAATATCCAGGACTGGTTTCGGTCCGGCGGCTCGATTCCCGTGGCGGAAGGGCTCGAAGCGCAGCTCCTCGAGCGTATCCCCGGCCTGCAAATCGAAGAACGGCGCGTCGTGCCCTGCATGACCACCTTCGGCACAACGGGCCTGCCGCGCATCGGGCCGCTTTCGGATCGCGTTACCGTTGCATTCGGCTGCTACGGCAAAAGCGCGAAGTGTTCGGACGAATTGGGCAGATTGGGATCCATGGCGCTGCTCGGTGAAAACCACGGGGTGCTTGCGGCTTGAAATATGCCGGCACGTACTTGCAATGCCGCCCCTTGCGCGCTGAAACGAGCCATTAACGCGTCTTGGTTACTGGCCGTTGCCACGCTGTTGAAGAATTCATCGAGGGGAATGCTGTCCTTGAATTCCGCGCCAGATACCTGACCGTCCTTGTCGATGTCCATGGCCTCATGGATGCTCGCCAGTTCCGCCTCACTCTTGCCGGCCAACTGCTTGCCCAGTTCGCTGAGGGATACCACGTTATCGCTGTTGAGGTCGGTGGCCTTGAGCTGCTCTGTCTTGAACGCGTCGACCATGTCCACCAACTTCAGGGCCATGCCCCGTGCCTTGAAACGATCCACGGCACCCGCATTCGCACTGGCCGTTTCCGCGGCCTGCGTGCGCCTGAGTGACGACGATGCCTGTGCACTGCGAATCGCATCGAGTCCACCGAGTCTGAGTTGGCTCATCAATATTTCCTTAGGAGAAAAGTGATGCCGGGGAATTCCGGCGCTGACGATTCTAGGCAGTGCGATAGGTCGCAATGCGCGAAAAAGGGGGTGTTTACTAAGTCACTTTGAATCTGCCGAGGCATCTTTCAAAAGAAGGCCGCCACGTTGTCAGTTATCAAGGGAAACATGGCAGTTTCCCTTGATMAGCGCGTCATGCGCGCGCCAACTCGACTTGCCCGCGGAGCGCGGCGACGATGGCCTCGCCGACGGCGCTGCCCGATGCCGGATTCTGGCCAGTGATCAGGCGACCATCGACCACGAGCTTGGACTGCCACGGATCGGCGGAAGCGAACTCGGCGCCTGCCGCGCGCAGCGCATCCTCCAGCAGGAACGGGACGTCCGCCTTGGCGTAGCCCTCTTCCTCGGCGTTCGAGAAGGAGGTCAGGCGGCGACCCTGGACCAGCGGCGTGCCGTCCTCAAGCGTGACGCCGAGCAGCGCGGCCGGCCCGTGGCAAACGGCGGCGACGATCTTGCCGCCGTTCCAGGCGCGCAGCACCGCACGCTTGACGTCGGGGTCGTTTGCGATATCCACCATGGGGCCAAGGCCGCCGGGGAAGAAGATCGCGTCGTAGTCCAGGACATCGACTTCCGAGAGCTTGCGGCTATGCGCCATGCGCCGGATCGCCTGGCTCTTGCTGAACGCGAGCTGCGCGGGATCGGTCTCGTCGTAGCCGTCGAACGGTGGGTTGCCACCGAGGGGCGACGCGTACTCCACGGCAATGCCGGCGGCGTCGAGCACTTCGAAGGGGTGGGCCACCTCCGGATAGAAGTAGCCGGTGGCGCGCTTGTTCGGCCCGATCTCGGCCGCATTTGTCAAAATGAACAGGACATGCTTGACGGTCATGATGAACTCCTTCTGGTCTGCATTTCGCCGCACAGCGCGGTTAAATGAACTGTAGCCAGACAGGCAGCCTGGGAGTAGATAGCATCGCATTGACACATTGGCTCATGGCATAAGACAATCGGCCATGGACCCGACCAATACGATCCTCGACGAACTCCGCGCGATGGCGATCTTCGCCACCGTCGTGCGCTGTGGCAGCTTCGCCGCCGCGGCGCGCTCGCTCGGGCTCACCCGCGCCGTGGTGAGCCACCACATCCGCGCCCTCGAAACGAAACTTGGTGTGCCCCTGGCCCAGCGCAGCACACGCAGCTTCAGCCTCACCCCGGCGGGGCAGGCGTTCCGCGTGCATTGCGAGCGGCTACTCGATGAGGCCGTGGACGGCATCCGTAGCATGGAGTTGATGCGCGCCGAGCCACGCGGCGAGGTGTGGCTGACCTGCTCGCACCACTTCGGCACCAAGCGGATCCTGCCGGCGCTGGTCGCGTTCCGGCGGCGCTATCCGGCGGTTCGCCTTCATGTCGCGATGTCGGATGCCAACGTGGATATCGTCCACCACGGTGTGGAACTGGCCGTGCGGGCGGGGCCGCTGGCGGATTCGTCACTGCTTGCTCGCCGCTTGCTTCGGGAAGCCACCATGCTGTGCGCATCCCCGGCCTACCTACGTCAGCACGGGGCGCCCGGTTCGGTCGAGGAACTGGACGGTCATCGCTGGGTCGTCTATCCGCCGAGCCAGCGCACCACGGTCGTACGCGCTGGCGGCAAGGACATCGAGGTCCCGGTGCAGGGCGATGTCGTGACGGACAGCGCCGCCTCGCGGCTCGCGTTCGTGCTCGCGGGTGACGGCATCGCCAGGCTGCCGGCCTACGACGCCGCGTCGCTCCTGGCCTCCGGCGATCTGGTGCGCGTGCTGCCAGACGCCGAGACCGCGCCGCTGGAGATCTTCCTGGTCCATTCGAAGCAGATCGGCCCTAGCGCCAAGCTCCTGCGGGACTTCCTGCTGGCTACCGCGAGCGAGGACAACTGGTGATCGATTTCGGATAGCCTCCGGCGAACCGCCTCAGGCCCGGGGCGGCTGTGTTGTTCCTGTCGCGCACGCTTCGTGGCGCCGGAATAGTGCTGGGCGGAGATTGCCTACCCGAAGCTGATCACTTCAACCGCCTATCCAAGGGCGGCCACTTCGCGGCCTGGGAACAACCGCAAGCGTTCACGGAAGACGTCCGCAAGAGCTTCATGTCGTTGCGATAGCGCGGACACGTGAGTCGGGGACTTTGGGGCGCGGACTTGTTCCACCATGTATCAATTCAAGTTCTCCTGGATGGCTTCATCGGGCCAATCCGCGCTTCTATAGTGCTCTCCATCGCTGGAGGCAAGGCAGCACGCCGATGCTTCAAGCACGTCAGGAGATAGACACATGACATTCTTTGCGAAACGCATCGGCGTAGGGTTGGCACTGGCCACCACCCTCGCGGCCGGGACTGGATGGGCGGCCGGCCTGTCGCCCACGTCCAACGGGGCCATCCTGCAGGAGGACATTCAGTGGTCGTCCTTCCCAGCCTTTCCAAAACGTGCGCGCCTGTCGGTGCTGGTCGGAGATCCGTCGGCCGCGGGGCCTTACGTGGTGCGCGTCAACGTGCCCGCAGGCGTGAAGTTGATGCCGCACGTGCATCGAGAGGATCGGGTCTACACCGTGATCTCAGGGGTGTTCTATATCGGTATCGGCGAGGAGTTCGAGCCGCAGAAGCTGGTCGCATATCCCCCGGGCAGCGTCATCGTGTTGCCGGGTGGCACGCCGCATTTCCACTGGGCCCGGTCGGGGGACTATGTCACCCAGGTAAGCGGGAATGGCCCGCTTGGGATCGACTACGTGAACGTCGAAGACGATCCGCGCCAGAAGGCACACATCCACTGAGTCGCAGCCTTGCGGCGAGCTAAAAAAGATTGAAGGAATGATATGGAACTGGTCTATGTTGCCGACCCGATGTGCTCTTGGTGCTATGGATTCGGCAAGGAATTGACGGAAGTCCGCAAAATCTTGCCCGATCTGCCGCTCCGGATCGTAGTGGGTGGCATCCGAGCGGGGGCCACCGATATCCTCGACGACGCCGGCAAGCGATTCCGCCTGCATCATTGGGGCCTGGTGGAGAACGCAAGCGGCCTGCCGTTCAATCGCGAGGGGCTGATGGCTCGGGAGAACTTCGTCTACGACACGGAACCCATCTGCCGCGCCGTCGTCACGGCTCGCCTGCTGGTCCCGCAGGGCGACCTCCTGACGCTATTCCGTGCCTTGCAGGAAGCGTTCTATGTCCATGCCCGCGACACCACCGACGGCAAGGTGCTAGCGGAAGTCGCCGCGCAAGCGCTGAATCGGCAAGGCCATGACGTCTCCGCGAAGACGTTCCTGGATCAGTGGTCCAGCGACGCCGCCATCGCGGCCACCATCGAAGACTTCCATACCGCACGCAGCTGGGGCATTTCAAGTTTCCCGGCGCTGCGCTTGCATCATGGCGGTCGTCTGTACCGCGTCTCGGACGGCTACGCACGAGCCGGCGATATCGCGCAACAACTGACGCGTGTGATCGATGCCGCCAGTGCGGCCGCTTGACGAAGGAGGAAGCCGCTAGCCCACATCCAGCGAAGCGGTCACCGGCGCAATTGGCAGGCTCAACGTGAACCACGTGCCTGTTGCGTCCGGCTCCCAGGATACCGCTGCATCGAGGGCCGACGCGCGGCGCTGCACGTTGGCGAGGCCTCTGCCGCCGTGTGCCAGTGGCACGCCGGTGGGGTCGAACGGCGTGCCGTTGTCGTGCACACGCACCATCACCACGTGGTCGTCGTGGCTGGTCTGCACGCGGATCGCGGTCGCGTGGCTGTGCTTGAGCACGTTCGTGAACACTTCCTGCAGGATGCGCAGGATGTGGAGGGCGCTCTGGGCGCCGAGCCACTGCAGCGGCGGGATGTCGTCGACGTCCCACGTAAGCGAGATGCCCGCGGCTTCGAGCCTCGACCCCAGCCGGTAGCGCAACGTGGCCAGCAGCAGCAACAGGTCCGTCGATACCGGTTCCAGCGAGTCAATTGTCAGCTTGAGGTCGTCGATGCATTCGCGCAGCACCTGGGCGATATCGTCGGCGCGCGCCGTGCCGGATGGGTCCTTCTCGACCATGCGCAAGGCGCTGATCAACGATGATCCGAGGCCGTCATGCATGTCCTGCAGCAGCCGCTGTCGCTCACGCGTCAGCGTCTCGCGGCGCTCCACATCGCGCAGTTGCCGATGGCTTTCCAGCAGTTCCGCCTCCCGCTGCGCCAGACGCAGCGAGAGGTTGGCGTTGGCCTGCGCCACCTCATCCAGCGCGCTGGTATAGCGGCGATACATCAGCACCATGAACAGCAGCAGCTGCACGCATCCCAGGTAGGACAGCAGGTAGATACCCTCGATATCGATGCGGTAGTTCTGCAGCAGCACGTCATGCACGGCGATCGGCGTGCTCATCGCATTCCAGGCCGAGAACGTCAGCGCCTCGCGCGACCTGGCTAGCCAGGCAGCCCGCAAGGCCGCAATCGACACCACGAGGTTCAGCGCCACCAGCAGCAACTGGGACAACGGGTAGAGGAACACCACATGCGTGAGCCACGATAGTGGCAGCGTGCTGGTGGCCAGGAACACGACCGAGCAGTACAGCGCGGCTTCCAGGCGCCGGTAGCGCAGGCCCAGATATCGGAAGATGAACAGGTAGCAGGCCAGGATCAGCCACGCGATACTGTTGAAGGCCAGCCAGCTGAACCAGGCCTCCGGAATCGGCAATGGGTCCTGGCCAACCAGATACTGGAGTGTGTGCAGGAAATAGGCCCCTGCGGCCAGGAAGCACAGCAGGTAGCGCGTTTCGTCGCGGCGCCGGAGCCAGACCAGCAACGAGAAGATGCCGACCGCAAGCAGGCCGCCGCTGGACAGATAGGGAAACTGCGTCTGGAGGAAGCTTCGTGCTGCGTAGCGCCAGAACAAGTMGTCGCGCGTGCCAATCCGCACCGACGACAGGGCGGCGCCGACCTGACCCACCACATCGATACGGATGACGATGTCGCGCGGCGCCTGCCCGAGTGCGATCCACAAGGGATAGTTGTAGCCGTTCCATACCGGCCCGCCGCGAGACTGCCAGAGCTGCTCGCCGTCCGCGTACACGGTGAGGCGTCCCACGGTCTGCCAGCGCGGCGCGTAGAGGTAGAGGGGTTCGCCGGCAGCGGCCGTGGCCGCCGGAAGCGCCAGTCTGACCCAGACCGTTTCGATCTGGCCTGACCCCACCTCATCGGGTGTCACGTGACGCGGCACGGCCATCGGCAGCGGCGTATCCCGCCATGCTTCGCCGGCGGCGGGCAGCGCGAGCTGCGGCGGAAGCCGGTCGAGCGTGCCGCCGGGCGTGATCCGTAGCTGCGCCGAGGTGATGTGCCAGGGCAGGACCTCCGCCAGCGCGCCCTGGAGCGAACCCGCCAGCAACAGGGCGAGGACGAAGGGGAGCCACCGCCGCCATGCCGGCGTGCCCGCGCCGTCAGTCATCGCGCAGCAGGCCATGTTGCCGGGCCACGTTGATGGCCTCGACCTTCGAATGGACGTCCAGTTTGACGTAGATGCGTCGGACATAGGTCAGCAGCGTATGTCTCGATACGCCGATCCGTTGCGCAATTTCGTCGTGCGAGAAGCCCCGCGTGATGTCGTTCAGGACCTCATATTCGCGCGGGGATAGGGCGGAAGGCTTCGGGCCGGCCGCTGCCTGGGGGGCTCGCACCGGCGCATCGGCTGGCGGCGCCTGCAGGCGGGACAGCACCTGGCGGGCGATCAGCGGACTGATCGGGCTGCCGCCCTGATGCAGTGACCGCAGCTCCCGCACGATATGGGCCGCCGTGCTGTCCTTGAGCAGGTAGCCGGTGGCGCCCGCGGCAATCGACTGCATGACGTGGCTTTCGTCGCCGAAGACCGTGGCCACCATCACATCGCAGCGCGGCCATGCCACGCGTGCCGCGCGGATGGCATCGATGCCGGACCCGTCGGGCAGCCCCAGATCGACAACGAGGATGTCTGCGGCAGGGGCCGATTGCAGCAGCGCCAGCCCATCGCACAACGTCGTGACGACGCCAGCGGTGCGCATGTCGGGCGCGCTGGACAGCGCCTCGAGGAATGCCGCACTGAAACCGGGATCGTCCTCGATCAGGGCGACGCGGATGGGCGGGGAAAGGGGAGAGGAGCGGTCAGTGGACACGGGAGGTCGAATGCGAGACGAACGGGTCGACGCACGACATGCAACGGCCCGTGCAGCCGCTATCCCCCCACGATCGTGGGGCATGACGGCTTGTCGCACGATCTGGGGACATACAGCCCGAAAACCCAAGGCTATGATCCAGCCGGATTGTTGCACGCACGGGACCGGATGCAAAGACGGCGCGCGCGGGCATGCACCAAAACAACAGGCTCGACGAGCCAACAGACTAACGAACGGGGAAGGGTCGCAGAATGAAACGGGAAACCTGGGTGAAGGCATGGGCGGCCCTGGCGGTCAGTGTTGCACTGGGCGCATGCGGCGGGGACGGGGGAAACAACGGGGGGAACGGCGCGGGCAGTGGTGGCGGTAACGGCGGCGCGGGGACGCCATCGATGCCCGAAACACCGAGCACCCCGGGCAATCCGGAGACGCCCGCGACGCCGCAGGCCGTGACATACCTCGGCGTGATCAGCTTTGGCGACACGCTTGCCGTGACGCTCGATGCCCCGGCCGCAGGCCAGGTTCGGATCCGCTTCTCCGATTCGGCGTTCGGGCTGGCTGGTGCGGTGATCGGCCACTACGTCAAGAACGGGAACGTCTACACGGTCAGCGCGCTCGAGGCCGACAGCGCCGAACCGCCGCCGGCTTTMGTGACCGCGCTGCTGGGCTCGGTGACCGCGTCGTTCACGGTGTCGGGCACCACGCTGACGGGCGAGATCTCCGGCCTGCCGAAACAGCTCGGCAACGGCAAGCTGTCGGGACAGGTCACGGCAAGCAGTGTCAGCACGCCGGTGACGGCCGCCGATCTGGCCGGTACCTACACCTTCCTGCGCGGACAATCCACGTACTACGCAAGTTCCGGAAACCTCCAGATTCAGTACGGCATGGGCGGTCAGATGCGCGTGGGCGCCGACGGTACCGTGCGGCTGTGCCAGGCTGGCACGTACAGCGACACCTGCAGCATGGGCCTCGCCGGCACACTCGCGTTGGCGGACCAGACGCGCTACCCGGGCGCCTACACGCTGACCCTGGGTGGCAAGGTCTGGGGACAGGTCTTCCCGCTGAAGACGAGCGGCGTCACTGCGCTGTACCTCGACCACCTTCAACTCGATTCCGCAGGCAACCGCATGACCGGCACGGGCGTCTTCCGGCCCGCCCAGACGCTGACGGCGAGCCAGATATCAGGGCAGTGGGTCTGCCGGCAGCCGGGCGTGTCGTATGCCGCTGTCACGGGTCTCGGCATTAGTGCCGCGCTCGATGGTTCGATGCAGGAGGAAGCGCTGACCATCTCCGGCACGGGTTCGGTCACCAGTGCCGGGACCGGACAGGTCGCCTCGCTGGCGCTGAATCGGGCCAACAACCTGCTGGGCGTCTCGTCGCCGGCCGCCATCCCGGGCACCATGTACGCGGACTGGACCGTGCCGGCGGTTCCGCCCAACACCGTCACGGGCCTGCGCACGCAGGTGTTCATGCCGCTCGACGAGAACAGCATGGCCTACTACGCCGAGGTGACCAGCAAGCCGACCGACCCGAGGAATTGGACGTTCGTCGTGCAGGGGATGTGTCGGAAGGGGTAGCTTGGGAAGCAACTGCCCGTAACCGAGATGGCATTTCCCGAACCAATAGGTTCTGACTGCCCCCCCACCGTCAGACAATCACCTACCCCTACAGAGCAATGTCAGGCGCAGGCCGTCTCTGACAATATCCGCCGACCGAGAAATCGGTAAGACCTAAATTCGCGTTCTGACCGCTGCCAATGCGCAGCGGTTTTTTTTTGTGCGTGTCACGCGTGCGCCGGGGGCCGCCAGTCCCCAGCGCCTACCTGAGATACCCCTCGAAAGTACTACCTAGGGATTTCCGAACCCGGGTTCAGACAATTACCGATGGCCGGCAGGTGTGGCGCCGCGCAACATCCACGCGGTCAAGCAGACGTCAGGTTGAAGGAGCCCAGTGGTGAAGCCAGTGATAGCCGGTCKGGAGCGGGTGTGATTGATACCGCGCTCGCCCATCTCGCCTTGCAGTTGAATCAGATGTTCCGCCGCCGCGTGGTGCTGGCGGAGGACATGGTCGTTGTGTCCAACCTGCAGGAGCTGGGGGGAGGCGCGGTGCCTTCGGTAGCCAACAAGCTGGTGCTGTTCCTGGGCGGGATCGAGCGCGATACTGCCGCGCATCGGGCGCGCGGCGCCGTCACGGCCGAGCAGGGCAGCCGCGTGGCCGGCGCCGAGCCGCTGTTCCTGAACCTGCTGGTGGTCTGCGCGGCCACGTTCAGTGGGCAGACTTACCCCGAGGCGCTGCGCGCCCTGGCCGACGCCATCACGTTCTTCCAGGCCACCCCGGTGTTCGACCATCAGAACACCCCTGACCTCGACCCCCGAATCGACCGCATCGTGCTCAATATCGAAAACCTGAGCACGGGCGAGATGCATAGTCTGTGGAGCATCCACGGCGGCCACTACCTGCCCTCGGTGCTGTATCGCGTGCGGCTCGTGTGCCTGGACCCCGCTGCGACGCAACGTCGCGACCCGCTGGTGGGGCGCCCCGAGGTGGGTGTTCGGCCATGACGTCCGGCTATCGTGCGGTCACCGCGCTGTCCATCCGACATTCGTACTTCTCCGCGGGATGGCCGGGCGCCTTGCACCTCGCGCCGGAGCCGCCCTCGGCAGCGCTGATGTCCCGTTTTGGCCTGCTGCTGCGCGGCGAGCCGCGCCGCTTCGTGATCATGGCGGAAGCCAGCCAGCTCGACACCTTCTGGCGCGCGCGCGACGAATGGCCTGAAGCCGGCCTGTCGTTCACGGCCCGCTCCGCCGATCCGCTCTGGGCCTACTACACCGACGTGCGTGCCCCTGTCTTTGCGGAAAGACCGACGACCGGTGCCCTGCGCGTGAATTTTCCGCTGGCCTCGCGCGATTGCCCGACGCTGGCCGACTGGCTCGCCGCCGCGCCACTCGACCATGTTATCGACGTGCCGGTGCGCCATACGTTCTGGAAATACCTGCTGATCGGCGACTGGGGCACGCTGGATACGCTGCATTGCGCGGATCTTGCCGGCGCGGTCAGCTTTGCCGAGCCGGTGCCCGAGACGCTGCCGGACGGCGCCACCGTGACTGCCATCCGCTCGGCCGCGCCGCTGCCGCTGGCGGAGCGCCCGCGCCACCGTTTCCAGCTGCGCCGCGCATCGGGTGCGGGCGCCCGCGTGCTGGTGCCGCGCCTGCCGATGGCAGCTCCTGTGGCGTTGCGCCGGGAAGTCATCGACGGTGCGCTGTGCGATGTATCAGAGATCTTTGTCAACCGCTAACCGTTTTCACCGGGAGAGTGTGCAATGGGTGCAATGAAGACGCCTGGCGTCTATATCGTGGAGAAGAACGCCTTCCCGAATTMGGTGGTGGAGGTGGCAACGGCCGTTCCGGCGTTCATCGGCCATACGCAGATTGCCGATAACCGCAACAAGCCGMTCAGCATGAAGCCGTGGCGCATCAGTTCCATGGCCGAATATCACCAGTACTTCGGCTTCTCGCCGTTTCCGCGCTTCACGATCGCCGAAAAGACCGATGCCTCGGCGATTGCCGCGTTCCGCGTGGCCGGCAAGGACTACGTGCTCGAGATGCCGGAAGGCAAGGACGGCGGCGGCTACATGCTCTATCGCGCGCTGCGCCATTTCTTCCAGAACGGCGGTGGCCCGTGCTACATCGTCTCCGTGGGCGACTATACGCAGGACCTCGACCTCGACAAATTCAAGGCTGGCATCGACGAACTGCTCAAGGAGCAGGAGCCGACCATGGTCGTGATTCCGGAGGCCGTGCGTTTCAAGGCCGCCGAATGCATCGACCTGCAGCAGGCCGTGCTGGCCCACTGCGGCGACAAGATGCGCAGCCGCGTGGCGATCCTCGACATCTGGGGCGGCGACAAGCCGCGCAGCGACCCCGCCGGCGATCCCGTAGCCGCATTCCGCAACGCGCTGGGGATCAATTTCCTGGATTTCGCCGCCGCCTACTACCCGTGGCTGAACACCACGGTCATCGGCGACAAGGACATCAGCTACGAGAACATCGCCAACCCGGACGTGCTGATGCAGTTGCTGCGCAGCGACCTGGGCCTGCCGGACACCTTGCCCGACGACGCACCGCCCAAGACGCGGGAACTGGCCGGCGCCGTCGCCGACATCGGCAAGGACTGGAGCGCCACCACGCCGCCGCTGACGGACGACGCCATCCTGACCAGCAAGGCGTTGCTGAACAAGACGCTGACTTCGGTCAGCAGCCTGTTCAACACCATCCTCAACGAAGTCAAGTACCAGTTGAACCTGCTGCCCCCGAGCGCGGCGATGGCCGGCATCTACACGATGGTCGACAACACGCGCGGCGTCTGGAAGGCGCCCGCCAACGTCAGCCTGGCCGGCGTGGTGTCGCCGTCGGTGTCGATCTCCGCGGTAGACCAGGAAGAGCTGAACGTCACCACGCAGGGCAAGTCGATCAACGCCATCCGCAGTTTCATCGGCGAGGGGGTGCTGGTCTGGGGCGCGCGCACGCTAGACGGCAACAGCCTCGACTGGCGCTATGTGAACGTGCGCCGCACGATGATCATGCTTGAGGAATCGTGCCGGCTGGCGGCCAAGGCGCTCGTTTTCGAGCCCAACGTGGCCAATACCTGGGTCACCATCAAGAGCATGATCCAGAACTTCCTGACCAGC
Source organism: Cupriavidus sp. 05T42 (assembly GCF_056396345.1). Lineage (NCBI taxonomy): Bacteria > Pseudomonadati > Pseudomonadota > Betaproteobacteria > Burkholderiales > Burkholderiaceae > Cupriavidus > Cupriavidus sp. 05T42. The sequence goes on along the minus strand of NZ_JBFTLH010000025.1, from coordinate 13,559 downwards.
ATCTGGAAGCGCGGCGGTCTGGCCGGCGCGGTGCCGGAGGACGCGTTCAGCGTGCACGTCGGGCTGGGCGAGACCATGACGCCCGACGACATCCTCGAGGGCATCCTGCGCGTGACCGTGCTGGTGGCGATGGTGCGGCCGGCGGAGTTCATCGAGATCACGTTCCAGCAACAAATGCAGAAGTCCTGACGCCGGGTCGCGGGCAGGGTCCAAAGACAAATCACAGATAGCAAGGGAGAAGTGTCATGGCAGACGACGGCTCGGCACAGTCGAAGAACGTGTGGCCCATTCCGAAGTTCCACTTCCAGGTGAAGTGGGACTCCACGGTCATGTCTTTCGAGGAGGTCTCGGGGCTCGACGTCGAGGCCCAGCAGATCGAATACCGTTCGGGCGACAGCCCGGTGTTTTCCACGGTCAAGATGCCCGGGCTCAAGAAGTTCGGCAACGTCACGATGAAGAAGGGCGTTTTCAAGGCCGATAACAAGTTCTGGGACTGGTTCAACCAGATCAAGATGAACACCATCAAGCGCGTGCCGGTGATCATCAGCCTGCTGGACGAGACCGGCAATCCGACCATGGTCTGGACGCTGAACAACGCCTGGCCGGCGAAGATTACGGGTACCGACCTGAAGGCACAGGGCAACGAGGTGGCCGTGGAAACCATCGAGATCGCCCACGAGGGCCTGACCATCGCCAACAGCTGACGCGGGATCTTCCATGCAGAAATCGGCGCGCTTCGGCACCGACTTCACGCCGGTTTCGTTCGCCTTCTCGGTTGGCTTCACCAACATCGCCACCGGCGTTGACTGCTCCTTCCAGGAGGTGTCGGGCATGGACCAGACGATGGAGGTGGAGGACGTGCAGTGCGGCGGCGAAAACCGCTTCGTCTACAAGCTGCCGAAGGGCATCCGCCAGGACAAGCTGGTGCTGAAGCGTGGCGTGGCGGACATGCGTTCGCCGCTCATGCGCTGGTGCAAGTCGGTCCTTGGCGGCGGCTTCGTGCAGGCCGTGACACCGATGGACGTGAGCGTCTACCTGCTGGACGAGGTGGGCAACAAGGTACGCGGCTGGACCTTCCATGCGGCGTACCCGGTCCGCTGGGGCGTGGACGAGTTCCAGTCCACCAAGAACAACCTCGCCATCGAGACCATCGAGCTGGCCTACCTGAACTGCACGCGGGAGCTCTGAGCCCATGACGATCGAAGTCCGCCAGATGGTAATCCGCTCCRAACTCGGCAACGGCCAGCGGGGTGCGGCACCGGCCCGTGCCGAGGCCGAGCCCGATCCCGCGCAGTGCTGCGACGAGGACGAGGCCGCCAGCACGCGCCACCGCGAGCAGCGCGCGCAACTGCGCATGCTGCGGGCGCAGCTGGCCCGGCTGAGGGAGCGCTAGATGCCATTGCAGTCGGCCGAATTGACGCCACTCAAGATCACGGCCTGCGAGGACAAGGGCGGCGTGGTGTCGCCCCAGGCCGGCGCGGGCAAGTCCGTCTCGCTGCTGATCAACCCTTCGCAGCTGCGCCACGAGCGCAACACGTGCTTCAGCAAGGAGAAGCCGATGGGCGACACGGGCTCGGGCCGGCCGTTCAGCCATATGCAACCCGGCAAGCTTTCGTTCGCGGTGATCTTCGACGGCACCGGCGTGGTGCCGCGCCCGGCCAACAGTGCCGTGCCGGCCGAGGTGGAGGACCAGCTCAAGGCGCTGAGCGCCGTGATCTACGAGTACAAGGGCGTGCAGCATCAGCCCAGCATCGTCCAGATCCTCTGGGGCCAGCTTATCTTCACGGGCCGGTTGACCAGCTTCAGCACCGACTACACCATGTTCCGCCCCAGCGGCGTGCCGCTGCGCGCGACGGCCTCGCTCGCCTTCGACTCGTATACCAGCAGCAAGCAGGCCAAGCTCGAGGCGGACGCCAGTTCGCCGGACCTGAGCCACCTGGTGCAGGTGCGCGATGGCGACACGCTGCCGCTGCTGTGCGAGCGCATCTACGGCGACAGCCGCTATTACATGGCCGTGGCACGCTTCAATGGCCTGCGGCAGTTCCGTGCGCTGACGCCGGGCATGGCGCTACATTTTCCGCCGCTGGAGTAGCGCATGCCAACCTATCCGTCGATCGACACCGATGGCGTGCTGCGCCTCACCGTGAGCGCCAACGGCACAGCGCAGCCGGATCTCGCCGTGGTCTCGGTGACCGTGCGCCGCGCGTTCAACCGCATCCCATGGGCCGAGATCGTGATCCGCGACGGCGATATGCCCACCGGCACCTTCGCCTGCGGCGACTCCGCAGATTTCGCGCCCGGCAGCGTGGTGACCATCAGCGCCGGTTTCGGCAACGACGAGGCGCAGATCTTCAGTGGCGTGGTGATCCGCCACGGCGTACGCATCGAGGGCCAGAACGATTCGCGGCTCGTGATCGAATGCCGCGACGCCGCGGTAAAGATGACCGTTGGCCGCAACAATGCCAATTTCATCGACAGCACCGACAGTGACGTCCTGTCCACGCTGATTGGCGCACACGGGCTGACGGCCAAGGTCGACACCACCGTGGGCAGCTATGGCGAGATGGTTCAGTTCCACAGTTCGGACTGGGACTTCCTGCTGGCGCGCGCCGAGTTCAACGGCATGCTCGTCGACGTGGAGGACGGTACGGTCAACGTCCAGACGCCGCAGGCCGGCGGCGCCGTCGCGTTCGGCGTGACGTGGGGGCTCGACCTGTACGAGTTCGATGCCGACATCGACGCCCGGCTGCAGTACCAGTCGGTGCAAGCCACCGCCTGGGACCCGGCTGCGCAGGCCATCGTCCAGGGCGACGCGGCTGCGCCGGCGCCGTTCAACGCGCAGGGCAATCTCGACAGCGCCACGCTGGCCGATGTCATCGGCCTGTCCGTCATGCCGCTGCGCACGGCCACGACGCAGTCGCCACAGATGCTGACGAGCTGGGCCAAGGGCGTGCAGACCCGTGCCGAGCTGGCGCGCATTCGTGGCCATCTTCGCTGCATGGGCACGGCCCTGGCCCGGCCAGGTGTGCTGGTGCAGGTCAGCGGGGTGGGCCAGCGCTTCTCGGGCGCGGTCTACGTCACCGCAGTGGAGCATGCGCTGGTGGGCGGCTTCTGGCACACCGATGTCGAGTTCGGCCTCGATCCGGCCTGGCACCCCCTCCAGCACGACGTGGTGGCGCCGCCTGCGTCGGGGCTGCTGCCCGGCATCGGCGGCCTGCAGATCGGGGTGGTGCTCAAGCTGGACGGCGACCCGCTCAACGCGCAGCGCATCCAGATCTCGCTGCCGGTCACGCAGGCGCAGACACAGGGCGTCTGGGCCCGGCTGATCCAGGGCTATGCGTCGAACGGCTTCGGTGCCTTCTTCCTGCCCGAGGTCGGCGACGAGGTCATCGTCGGCTTTCTCAACGACGACCCCTGCCACCCGGTGGTGATCGGCGCGGTCTACAGCGCCAACCATGTGCCGCCGTATGCCATCGAGGCCGCCAACGACACCAAGGCCATCGTGACCCGCGCGCGCCACGTGATTGCGTTCGACGAGAAGAACAAGACCGTGACCATTACCACGCCGGGCAAGAACAAGGTCGTGTTCGATGACACCGCGCAGTCGATCCTGCTGCAGGACCAGCACAACAACAGCGTGAAGCTCTCGGAGGCCGGCATTGCCTGCGACAGTCCCTACGACATCACGCTCACCGCCCAGGGCAGCATCCGCATGAGCGCGAATGTGTCGATCGAACTGACGGCACAGGCCGACGTCAAGGCCGCAGGGCTCAATGTGCAATGCGAGGCACAGGTCGGCTTCACAGGCAAGGGCGGCGCCACGGCCGAGCTGTCCGCCGCCGGCCAGACCACGGTGCAGGGGGCCATGGTGATGATCAACTGAGCCCCACCGGCCGCCCCGCACCTTACTGAACCGAATCGAATCGAACCGAACCGAGCCCACTGCCTGCCGCCATGCCTCCCGCCGCCCGCTTGACCGACATGCACGCCTGTCCGATGCAGACCCCGGGCCTCCCGCCCATTCCCCACGTGGGCGGGCCGGTGATCGGCCCCGGCGTGCCGACAGTGCTGATCGGCAAGCTGCCGGCCGCCGTGGTTGGCGACAACGCGGTCTGCGTGGGCCCGCCCGACGTCATCGTGCAAGGCTCGGCCACAGTCATCATCGGCGGCCGCCCGGCGGCACGCGTGGGCGACACCACGGCCCACGGCGGCACGGTGGTGATGGGCCTGCCCACGGTCATCATCGGAGGCTGACGATGAACGAGACGAGTCCGTTCCTGGGCCGGGGCTGGCAGTTCCCGCTGCGCTTCGACCCGCGCAACGGCCAGGTCGGCATGGTGGCCGGCGTGGAGGATATCGAGGAAAGCCTGCGCATCCTGCTCGGCACCTATCCGGGCGAGCGCGTGATGCTGCCGGCCTACGGCTGCAGCGTACGCCGCGCGGTCTTCGACACCCTCAACGAGAGCACGCTGACCGAACTCAAGGAACTGATCCGCCGGGCGATCCTGTTCTTCGAGCCGCGCATCCTGCTCGAGCGGATCGACGCCGACGTGCTGCCGCTGGAAGGCCGCGTGGACCTGCAGGTGTGCTACATCGTCCGCACCACGAACACGCGGCACAACCTCGTCTATCCGCTCTATCTCGACCAGGCCACCGAGCCGGTCCGGATGTACTGAGGCGGCGCGGTATGTCAAACGGTACGCGTCAGGAGGACCGCCTGGCCGATGCGCTCGCATCGCACCACCTGCTGCCGGACGAGTTCGGTCTGGCGGACCGCCTGCGTCTCACCCTGGCGCAGGCGCGCGGGCTGCGCTTCGGGGCGGGCGGCGACGCCAACTGGGATACCGTGCTGCGCCAGGACGAATCCATCCTGCTGGCCGAGCTGGCATCGTTCCCGCTTGAGCGTCTGGAACGGGATTTCCTGGCCGCACTGGACAGCGAAGGCGAGGGCGCGCTGTGGGCGCGCATCTGGCAGCTGGTGCGCGCCTACGACGGCTGGTGCTGGTGGCTCGGCGGGCAGGGCGTGATCGCTCACGGCGTGGGGGACCAGCCGCCCGTGGCCGACGGCAACGGCATGGGCGATGCGCTACGCGAGGCGCTCTACGCACAGATCTCTCAGGGACTGGCGAGCGTGCTGCGCACCGGCATCGACGCCTTCGGCCACGGCGGCGGCACGCTGCACCCGGCCTGGGCGATGCCGGCCGGGCATAGCGCCCACGCCGACGCCCCCCTGGCCGGCACGTTGCCCGAAGACGATGCCGCCGCGCGGCGGCAATGGCTGCGCCGTGGCTGGCTGGCCATGCGGTTGGCCATCGCGCGGCTGCAGCCACTGGCACGCGCGCGGCTCGGTCCCAGCCTTGCCACCGGCCGGCACGAGCCCGCAATGGGCCTGCTTTTGACGGCGCTCCAGCTGTTCCAGTACAGCCGCGCGCCGCTGAACCGCTTTCCGGACCGGCTGATCGATTTCTACTACCGCGACGTGCTGCGCCTGTCCCCGCGCCCGGCGGTGCCGGAAGCGGTGCACCTGCTGCTGGGCCGTGCGCCGCGTTATGCCGGGCCGGTCGATATCGACGCCGGTACGCGCTTCCTGGGCGGCAAGGACGCGCAGGGCCGCGCGCTGGCTTTCGCCGCCGATACCGCGCTGACGGTGACCGATACCGCGGTCGCCATGCTGTGCAGCCTGCGTGTGGCGCGCGACCCGAGCATTTCGCCTGAGCGGGAATTCGACTATCCCACGCGCATCCAGGTCGAAACGCTGCCGCTCCTGCCGCCCGAGGCCGCGTATGCCGAACGTGCGCCGTGGTGGCCGCTGCTGGGGGGCGCCGTGCGCGACTCGGCCGCGCAGGCGCACGACGCGCGGCTCGGCTTCGCCATTGCCTCCCCGCTGCTGCGGCTGCGCGAGGGCCAGCGCGAGATCCGCGTCCGGCTGCAGCTGTCGCATCCGGCCAGCGACGATCCGGCGCTGCAACGCGCATTGCGCACCGCGCACGCGGCGCGCACCGTCGACTGGCTCGCCGATCTGTTCCAGCGCTACGCGGCGCGGGAGCGCCAGCAGTTTCCGCCACGCCCACGTCCACGCGCAACGCCGGCCCCCGCGCCCGCTGAATCGTCCGAGCCCGCCACGCTGGCCCAGGAAGCCTGGGCGCGCTCGCCGGATTTCGGGTCCGACGTGCAACTGGCCTACCTGCTCGCGGCCTGCCTGGCCTGCGCCGACGCCGAGCGGTTCGCGGAACGGCTGGGGCGGCTGTTCGCGGCCTGGCTCGTGGCAGGCGAGGAAGACCTGCGCGCCGCCGATCTCACCGCACTGCGCGCGCACGCCGCCAGGCTCGATCCGTCACGCGCGKGGCGCCGCGTGGAGATCGACGATCCGCTGATCCTGATCCACCCACCGCGCGACGCCGCGCAGGCCGGCGCGCTGCCGGACCGCGCGCTGATCTTCGAGCGGGTGTTCGCCGATGTCTGGCACGTCCAGTTGAGCGTGCCCACGGGTTGGCTGCGCATCGACACGGTCTTCACACGCCGGCGGCCCGGCAGCGGCGACCATGCCGGCGGGGCCATCGAACTGACGCTGCGGCTCGGCCCCGAGCAGCCCCCGGTGGTGCCGTGCCAGCCCGCCAGTCATGGCGCGCCGTGGCCGGCGCAAGCCGTGCTGCAGTGCATGCTGCGCACGCAGAGCCGGCTCTTTGCGCACGGCCTGCTGGCGCAGTACGCGGTCCACGATATGCGCCTCAGCGTGAGCGTGCAGGACATGCGCGACGTGGTGCTTTACAACCAGCTTGGGCGCCTCGACCCCTCCAAACCGTTCCTGCCGTTCGGCCCGACGCCTGCCGTCGGCAGCCATCTGGTCCTGGGMAGCGCCGAGTTGGCCTGCAAGCCGCTACAGGCGCTGCAGGTCGACCTGAAATGGTCGGGCCTGCCCACCGCGCCGGGCGGCTTTCCCGAGCATTACGCAGGCTATCCCGGCGACTGGTCGGCCAGTGACTTCGGTGTCGGCGCGCAGGTGCTGACCGATGGGCAATGGCGCGGTGCGGATACTGCGGTGCTGTCGCTGTTCAGCACGCACGACGGCGATGGCCGCGGCGAGCGCCTGGTGCCCGGCCACCGGCTGGTGTTCCCGAGCACGGTGCTGCGCCGGTTCCAGCGCGCGGCCGCACCGGTCGCCCCGGGCCAGCCGTTCCAGTATGGCCTCGGCACGCGCGCCGGTTTCTTCCGATTCGATCTGAGCCAGCCCGCCGGCGCGTTTGGCCACGCGGCCTATCCGGCGCTCCTCGGCGCAGCGCTCACCCGCAATGCGCGGCGCAAGCGCGCCGGTCCGCTCCCGCGCGAACCCTACACGCCGGTGCTGGAAAGCCTGTCCCTGCGCTACCAGGCCAGCCAGGACATCGACCTCGTCGGGGAGCCGAACGGCGGCCATGTCGATGGGCTGGTGCAGGCGGCCTATCACCTGCATCCGTTCGGCGTTTCGCCGATGGCGCGAGCTGGCGGCCAGCCGCCCGCGCTGCTGCCGCGCTTCCCCCATGACGGCAATCTCTACATCGGCCTGTCCGGCGGCAATCCACAGGGGGCGCTGAGCCTGTTCTTCCACCTGCGCAGGGAGGCAGCGGCCGGGCGCTGGGCCGATGCCGAGCCAGCCTTGCATTGGGCGGCGTGGCGGGACGGTGGCTGGCAGCCGCTGCCGGCGCACGCGCTGGTCAGCGACGGCACGCAGGGCATGCTGCGCCCGGGCATCGTCCGGCTCAACCTGCCGGCCGGCATGGCGGCGGACTGCCTGGCTGTGTCGCGTCCCGCCGGCCAGGCGTACTGGCTGCGGCTCAGTGCCGATTGGGGCWTCCTGCGGCTGGCGGGTCTCCATGGCGTGCACGCCCACGCCGTGCACGCCACGCGCTGTGTCCCGGCCGATGCCGGCATCGCCCCGGACGCGGTGCAGGTAGCCTTGCCGCCGGGCAGCATCGACCGCCCCGAGCGCAGCGTGCCGGGTCTCGGCGCGGTGGTGCAGGTCGGCCCGTCCGAGGGCTGGCGCGCCGCCGATCGCCCTGAGGCGGTGCGCCAGCGCGGTGCCGAGCGGTTGCGCCACAAGGCGCGCGCGGTCACGCGTTGGGACTACGAGCGGCTGGTGCTCGATGCCTTCCCGGCGGTGTGGAAGGCCAAGTGCTTCCCCCACCACGAGGTAACGATCGACGACGACACGGCGGCCAACCGCAGTACGCGCCATCGCCACCTTGCCAACCATCCCGGGCAGGTGCTGGTCGTGGTGGTGCCGCATCCGCATTCGGGCGACCTGTTTCGCAGCACCGAAGCCCCGCGCTTCGACGCCGCCGTGCTCGACGCCATGCAGCGCCACCTTCAGTCGTGTGCGCCGCCCGGCGCGGCCGTGCGGGTGCGCAACGCTGCCTACGAGCGCGCGCAGCTGCGCTGCATCGTGCAGCTGCGCGCCGACGCCCACCCCGGCGCGGCGGTGCGCCAATTGAACCGGGCGATCGTCGAATACCTGTCGCCGTGGCATGCGGACGGGCTCGGCGCGGAGTTCGACTGGAGCGTGYGCGCGGAAGCCGTGGAAGCGTTCCTGCGCGGCCAGCCCGGTGTGGMCGCCGTGGGCCGTGTGTCGATGCTCCATATCGTGCGCAACGACAGCCAGTTCAACGCGCTGCGCGACACCGCCACGCACGTGACCCACGGCGAGGCGCGCACGCTGCGCCCGGCGCAGCCGTGGAGCCTGCTGCTGCCCACGCGGCGTCACCTGATCGAGTTGCGCGACGAGGTCGGCCCGCTGGTGCCGCAGCGCACCGGCATCGCCCGGCTCGAGGTGGGCCATACCTTCATCGTGGGCCGTTCGCTGCCGACGTCTTCCGCGCAGGAGCGAGATGACCAGTAGGAACCGAGAATCCCTCAAACGCTATTTCCGCGAAGGCGCGCTGCCTGACGAGGACCATTTCGCCGATCTGATCGACTCGATGCTCAACATGAGCGACGAGGGCTTCCGCAAGACGGTGGAACATGGTTTCGAGGTCTATTCGCCGGTTGGTMACGATGCGTTGATCAGCTTCTTTCGCGACCAGGACCCCGAGCGGCCCGCTTGGCGCATCGGCTTCGGCGGTGAGCGCGACGCGCTGCTGGTGCAGGGCCGCGCGGCCGGTGCCGGTGAAGGGGAGGGCAAGGAGGAGGGCGAGGTGGGGCCGGCGCTGCTGTGCCTGGACCAGGCGCGGCGTATCGGCATCGGCACGGAGCAGCCTGCGGCCACGCTGGACGTGGCCGGAGCGGTGCGCAGCCGGGGGCGCCAGGGCGCGTTCGGGCGCACGCATGCGACCCCGCTGCGCGCCGACGGCACGTGGCAAGACCTGACCGACGACCTGGAGGGCTGTCAGGCGTTCGAGGTCATGGCCGGCGCGGGGCTGCGCGGCAAGGGCCGCTTCGGGATGGTCCACGCCATCGCCGTCAACACCTACAACCCCACGCTCGGACTGTTCGACTTCCTGAACCGCAAGCGCGGCATCCGCTGCACGCACGGCTACTACAGCCGCCGCTGCGACAAGCTCGAATTGCGCTGGACCGGCACCAGCGGGCGCAATGCCACGTACCGGTTGCAGATCCGCACCGGCTGCGATTTCGGGCCGGACGTGCAGATCCAGGCGCAGCTGACCCAGCTCTGGTTCGATCCGCACATGAGCGGAGGCCAGCCGTGAGCCGAACCAACCCCGCACCCATGACCGGGCCGATGTCGGGTCCGGGCGCTTCCACCGATCCGCCGCCACGCGGCACCGTGTTGCCACCCGGCGCAGTGGATGCCGACGCGCTCGGTACGGCCGCCATCGCACGGCTGTACGGCGACGCGCCGTTCAGCTATCCCGACCTGCGCGCGCGGGGCATTGCGCTCTCGCAGGCGGCCAGCGGCCAGCTCTGGACCGACTACAACCTCCACGACCCCGGCGTCACGCTGCTCGAGTCGCTGTGCTACGCGATGACCGAAGGCGTATTCGCCGCGGACGCCGACGTGGCCGACCTGCTGACCGCGCCCGATGGCCGCATCCATTACCGCCGCCACGCGCTCCACGGCGCGGAGGAAGCGTTGCCGTGCCGGCCGACCACCGAAGCCGACTGGCTGCGCTACCTGCTGGACCGCGTGCCGGCGGTACGCCAGTTGCGCCTGCGCATGCCCGCAGCGGACGGGCGGTGGCAGATGGCGCTGCGCGTGGCTGATGGCGACGGCGAGGCCGCCGCGCGCGACACCGTGCGCGCCTACCTGGCCCAGCGCAACCTGGCCGAGGATCTCGATGGCGCACCCGGCATCCTGCGCCCGCGCTGGTGCGCGCTGGAGATCCGCCTCAGCGTGGAAGGCCCGCGCGAGCTTGGCGACATCCTCGTCGAACTGGTGCGCCGCTGTGCCGACATCGTCGGTGCCGCGCCGCCGCGCCAGCCAGTGCAGGCCCGCCTCGCCCAGCGCGACGCCCAGGGCCGCGTGCTGCCCACCGACGAACTGTTCGACGGCCCCGCCGTGCAGTGCGGCTGGATGGCCACGGAAGACCTTCGGCACGATCCGGCCAACCGGCTTTACTTCAGCGACCTCGCACGCGCACTCCGCGAGATCGACGGCGTGGCCGACATCAGCACGCTACGGCTCGTGCCACTCGACGCCCCGGCCACGGACGTTACCCATGACGAGGCCGGCGACAGCCTGCCGTGGCAGGGCCCGGACTGGGCGCTGCAATTGCGCTGGCCGGAAGATGCCGATGCGCTGGCACGCTGGGAAGTCAGCCGGCGCGGTAGCCGGCTCCATCTGGATACCCATGCCCTGCTGGTACGGCTGGCCGATGCTCGGCAGGCGGCGCGCGTCGCCCTGACAGCGCCACGTACGGCGCCGTATGCAGGCCAGTTGCTGCGGCGGCCCACCGGACACTACCTGCCCGATGCCCCCTACCTGTCGAGCTGGCACCACTTGCCACCGCTCTATCGGGAGGCTCACCTCGCGCCGAAGGCCGACCCGGCACGGCAGGCCCAGTTCGGCGCCTATCTTGCCCTGCTCGAACAATGGCTGGCGCACGGCAGCGCGCAGACCCAGCACCTGCGGGCACTGTTCAGCGTGGCACGCGCGTCGGCCGACAGCTACTGGTGGACGCCGCTGGACGCCACGCACATCCCCGGCCTGGCCGGGGTGCCGGCCGACACGCCGGCGGCCGTGCAGGCGGCGCTCAGCCAGGAAGACGACGCACCCGAGCGACGCAGTCGCGTGCTGGACCTGATGCTGGCGCTGCACGGCGAATCGTGCGACCAGCACAGCATCCAGCGATTCGGCGTGTACTACGATAGCGCCGCCTGGCAGGCCCATCTGCTGACTTGCAAGCGGCGCTTCGTTCAGCGGATCGTGCGCCATACGCGGGACCGCGCCGGCGGCTTCGACTACAGCCGCCCCTCACTGGGGCGGCGGGGCAATACCGCGCCGCTGCAGGAGCGCGTGGGGCTGCTGCTCGGCTTCGCCGAGACGCACAGCCGGCGCCTCGCGGGCGTGCTGGCGCGCCACGGGCTGGCCCTCGACGAACGCCCGCCGCACGTCGCCCAGCCGCCCATCGCCCCCGCCACCCGCCCGACACCCCAGGCGGGCGCGCCCGACCACCCCGAGCTGCTGGTGATGTACCCGCCGGCACGCGCGCGGCTTGTCGCGCATTACGAGGAAGACCTGGCCGAGCGCCAGGTGCATGAACGGCTGGCTTTTCACTTCCCGCAACTGGCGCCGCAGGCGCTGCCGGCAGCACTGTTCCGCTGCGCAGTTCATGCCGGGCGTTATCACCGCGTGGAAGGGGCATCGGGGCCGGAACTGTGGTTGGGGCCGGACGAAGCGGGCCATTGGTGGCCGCTGCCGGTGCGCGACGGACCCGGCGGCGTGCTGGCACCCGCGCTCTACCTGCATGAGCTGGCCTGCCGCGTGCAGCGCGAGGCGGAAGGTCTTCATCTGGTCGAACACATCCTGCTGCGCCCGCTGGGGCAGGATGGCGGCCAGCCGGACGTGCCCGAAACCTTCTACGCCCACCGGATCAGCGTGGTGCTGGCGGGATGGACCGCACGCGGCGCGGACCGGAGCTTTCGCGATCTCGCAACGGAGACCATCGGTCTCGGCTGTCCGGCGCATGTCAAGCCGGACGTCCATTGGCTCGACACCACCGCGCTGGCCGCCTTCGAGCAAGAGTTCGCGGCATGGCTGGACGCCCGCATGGCCCACGCCCGCGACAGCGCCGCCGTGGCGCAGCTCGACGCCTGCGCCGCGCGGCTGCGGCGGCGGCTGGCCGCCCTGGCGGGAGACCAGCCATGAGGCAGGCGCATGCGATCGAGACGCTGACCTGGCACGCGCTGGGCTCCGACGACCGCGAGGCAGCGCGCGCCCATCAGGCCCGCCTCAGCGCGTTCCTGAACGGGCCCGGGCGGGCGACGATTGCCCGTGTGTTTTCGCGCCTCTCCGTGCCGGGCGAGGTGTGGCAAATTGAGCGGCTCGAAATCGACACCGGCCCGATGCCAGCGGATGGCAGCTTCGGCCAGTGGTCAGCCATTCTCGAGCGCCAGCTGGCCGACGCGCTGCATCACACACTGCATAGCGCGCGTCACGGCCAGCGCGGAGGGGGCATGCGTGCGGACGCCGCCGCGCTGGCCGGCATGGCGCCAAGGCCGGCGGACCACCAGCGGCTGGAGCACTTCCTCTTCTATCTGCGCCACGGACACCTGCCGTGGTCTCGCAGTGCGATGGCGGGGCGTGGGCTGTCGGCGTGGCTGGCCACGCTCGCACGGCGCACGGGGCCGCGCCTGTGGTCGTTGCTGCGCGCGCTGCGCCCCGCGGATTACGTGCTCGCGCGCCTGAGCCAGATCACGCCGTACCAGGGGTTGCAGGCGCTGGTGGCGATTCGCCATCGGGAACTGGCCGAGAGCCTCGACATGCTGGACGCGCAGATCCTCGCGCCGCTCCAGGCACGCGGTCGCCTCAGCGCCTATCAGGTGCAGCAGCTGCAGCAGGCGTGGCGGGTGGCGGCGTTCCGCACGCTGTGGGACCGGCACGCCGGGCACCTTGGCGCAGATGGCATCCAGCGCTTGCGGCGCGAGCTTGGCGCCGCGCTGGCGCGGCAACTGGGGCAGGGCGGACTGGGCGCGTGGCGGCCCGCACGCCGGCAACCACCGGGCCGCGCCAACGATGCCGCGCTCGCCCCCCTGCTGTTTGCTGGCGTCATCGACACCGTGGCTCCCGGCGCGATGCTGGCCCCGGTGCCTGCGCGCCTCGCCCCAGGCATGCCGGGGGGCGCGCCCGAGCACGCGCGGCGACCGCTGGATGCCGCGCTGGAACGGCTTGGCACCGCACTGGACGGTAGCGTGCCACTGGACGGCGCGGCGCTGGAGGTGCTGCTGCAGGATCTGTATCGACGCGAACCCGACGTGCTGCGGGCCCGGCTGCGTGGGCTGGTGCTGCGGGACGGGCAGGCCGAACAGTGGCTGGCGCGGCACGGCGCGCCGCTGACTGGCCGTGTGTTGCGGGCGCTCGCACCGCGCGACGACGCGGCKCGCGGCGCGAGCCTCGGCGTGCACTGGGC
>NZ_JBFTLH010000024.1:0-88444 GCF_056396345.1 Cupriavidus sp. 05T42 | reverse complement strand
GAACCAGACGATGCCTGCCTGCGTGGCGTCCGGGATGCCGATGCATCCGGCGAGTTCCACGTGTCCGGCGTCACTGCAAGGCTTGAGCGATCTTGAGCTTTCCGATACGACGGTCGCCGCGGGAATGCTCCTGTAGTAGCCATCCTCTGAGATCCAGTAAGCGTCCATTCGATCGCGTTTTTCGTCATACACATACAGGTAGCCGCAGCGTAGCAAGCGGGTCGTGTAGCGCGCGCTGCCATGCAGCGTCAGGTCCTGCTTCTGGCCTTTGCCGACGCTACGGGCGGTGTCTTCCACCTTCAGTGGCGCGGTGACCGCCGGTAGCCCCATGTCGATGGGTGCTATCGCATAGCGCACGGGCAGGATGAGCAGGCCACGCTTGTCGCAGTAGCCGCATGTTTTTTCGATGGCCATAGACGTCAGGTCCCCAAGGTTCGAGTGTTMGAGGTATCGGCTGGCGGCAGGGGCTCGGTGATCATCGCGTGCCGCTGGGCCAGRTGGTCGTAGTCCTCGGGCGTCAGCATGACGGCGAGGTCCGGCTCAATGCGCATCGCTTGCGCCGCACGCTGCGCCCAGGAGAGGTCTCGCGGCAAAGCCAGGCGTGCGAGGACCTGGTTGACCAGGGCGATGCGCTGGGCGCGCGCCCATAGGTCGATCTCGATGGGCGTGAACCCGGCGATCCGTTCTTGCGGGATCTCGTCTAGCGTAGACCCGCCATTCGCCGCCATGTCGATGGCAAACCAGTTGCCAAACCATGGGAACGCCCATGTCGAGACCGGCGCGAGCAATACCGCCAGTTGGTCCGGATTCAGCAGCCAACAAAGATTGGCGAACACCCGAGGATCAAAGAATCGCCATAGCGCCCCCTGCCCAGACCGATTGCGAGTCTTGTCGATCGGCAGCACGAGCATCTGATTCGCCAGGTGAGACGCGAGCGCATCTACGGGAACGGGCGCCTTGAGATGCGCACAGATGCGCGGTCGCGACAGCGGCTCAAGCTGTTGAGCTTCGTACTCTTCGCCCACGATGGATTCCAGCCACTGCACTTGCCGTTCACCACACTGGCGCAGATCTATCAGCATCGGCAAGCCGGTGAGATCGCCGCTCCAGTTAGTCGGAACGCAGACACGTCCGTGGAGCGGAGTCAGCTCTTCGGTGGCGCGAAACGCGCCGGGGTCGAGCAACAGGTATCCACCATGGAAAAGTGAGGGCGGCTGGCATGTGGAAATTGCGCCGGCCGAAGGCGGCATGGTCTGGTTGGGGGTCGTCATGTCAAGGCCACACTGTTCTCACCCGCTCCCGCAGCGGCGTCGGCCGATTTACTACATGCGGAAAACCCAGGAAACTTTCCGGCGATGCTATCGGGGCCGTCCCACTTGAAGTTGGCCATCTTGATGGTCACCTGCGCTGGCGAGGCGATCGTCACGTTGCCGTTCTCCAGCTTGATGTAGGCGCCGCCGCCGTCGGTCAGCGTGACGKACTTCCTCGCCTGCAGCACGACGTGCCCCTCGCTGCTGCTGATCGTCATGTTCTGCTGGGAGACGAGTTCCATCTCGTCGTGTTGCGCCTGGATCTGGACTTTTCCCTTGCTTGCGAACAACTTGATGCCCATCTTCTGCGCAAACAGCGAGATGGATTCGCCTGCTGCCACCGTGAATCGGCGCAGCGCACCCACATCGGCATTCGCGCCCGCCGTCATCGTCAGGTCGGTGCCGGCGCTTTGCAGGATCGCGTCGGGGGTGACCATGGCGATGGTGGCGTTGGCGGAAAGCAGCATGACCGCCTGCTGCAGATCCTTGATCTGGGTCTGGAGCACCTCCTGCATCGCCTTCGCGTCGGCGGCATCCGCCTGGGCAATCTGCGCGGCCTGCGCCAGTCCCTCGATACGGGCTTGCGMGTCGCCAAGGCGCTTCATCGCCTCCTGTATGTCGAGTTGCGCCCCACTTGCCTTCGGTTGGTCATCGGTTGACAGCAGCAAGCCCTTCCCACCCCGTATCGCGCCCCAACCTGACGTGCGAAGCTCGAAGCCCTCCCCGCGCTTCTTCCTCTTGCTATCCACCAAACACCCAAGGTTCAACTGGCTCTTGCCCGCATACTCGGTGGAAAGCTTGATCCCCTCCTGTCCCTCCCAGTCCTCGAAGCGCAGCTTGTTATTGCTCTGCGTGCGGATCACGTTGCGCGAGAGCCAGCGGTCCTGGTTGGTGATCAGGTCCGTGTGCTGGCTGTTGTGCTGCACGTGTGCGATGTAGGGCTTGTTGGGATTGCCGTCACGGAAAGCGACGTCCACGTAGGTGCCGTCCACCAGCGGGAAATGGAAGCCGGTCTGCCGCGCGCCGGCGAACGGCTTGGCCAGCGCCAGCGGCACGCTTTCGCCGCCCTTGGGCCATGCGTCGAAGTCGAAATCGAAGCGCACGATGTAGTGGCCGTGCTGGGTCAGGTAGGCGTATTTGTATTCACCCGGCGATGTGACACGCGCGCTCAGCGTGCCGGAAATGCGCGGCCATTTCGCCTCGTCCATCGGCAGCCGGAAGCGCCGGTCGGAAGGAATCGCCCGGTACGTGTTGCGATAGGCGGCGTCGCGGGCGCCGGTGTGGATGACCTCGGTGATGACCTGGCCATTGGGCGCGTCGGGCAGGGCCATGTCCATGCGCAGGATGCGCGCCGGGCAGAGCGCCAGCACGTTGCTCTCGCCGGCATAGACCAGTTGTTCGGCAACCTTTGCCTCATGGCGCAGTTGCGCCTCCCATTTGGCATCGTCGAAGTCGAGGTGATGGGCACCGTAGACATAGGACTCGCCGTAGGTCGTCTTCTCCTTGCGTGCGACGTTGGCGTCGCCGGTAGGCCGCTCCCACGCCTTGTCGGGATTGAAATCCGCCACCCGGAACGATGCCGGGATGGTCTTCGCATGGGTCTGGAGCGCGAACACCGATTCCTGCCCGGACTCCAGCCCCGCCGTCTCCCGGTACGGCACCCGCAGTTCCGGCTGGTAGAGGTAATGGTCGATGTCGTCACCGAAGACGATCATCTCGCCAAACTTGCCCGGGGTGAAATAGGAATAGATGCCGGATTGCTCCATCAGCAGCCGGATGTAGTCCCAGTCGGACATCCGATACTGCATGCGGAACGCAAGCTGCGGATACTTGCGCCGCAGCCGGAAGATGAACTGGTGACCCTTGAGTTCGTGCCGGCGCAGGATCGCCTCGATGATCTCCGGGAAGGTCTGCCGCTGGTAGATGCGGCGGGCCTGCGTGAGGCGCAGGCGTGCAACAAGGGGCTCTACCACGATCTCGTAGCCACAGAAATCGTGCGTCTGGCGGGTCTTGCTGAACTGCGTGATGCAGCCGGCGAATTGGCGTGGCAGCGCGCCGTCGGCCGGCGCGATGGAAAACGTTGCCGCTTTGCCCAGGTAGTCGGCCTGGTTCAGTACGAGCGGGTGCGTGAGCTGGATGGTGACGGCGTAGGGCTCGCCCAGGCGTTCCACGGCCTTGAAGGAGACCACGGACAGCCCCGCCGCGCTTGCCGCGCCGGGCACCGCCAGGAAATAGGCCTGACGCCCGGTCAGCCCCTCGTCCAGCGCGCCGCCGTAAGCCTTCAGTTCTTCCCCAAGATCCGCCATGCCTTTGCGCTCCGTTGTCAGCCTGATAAAGCCTGCTGCAAGGACAACGCGTCGTGCGACGCGAGCCTTGCGCGCCGCACGATAAACGGATTCTCAGGGGGTGGAAATGCTTTGGCTGGGGTAACTCAGGGGCGTTTGATCAAGGCTCAATCGCCATGCAGATTCAGGGTTCTTCTATATCTCTAGCCCGCCGTGCATGCTAGCGGGCGCGAAAGATCATCGTGCTACTTCTTGAGCCGATAGAGCACCTGCAGGATCACGAGCCCGAACAGCGTGCCGACCACGGCCGTGCTTTCGCGGCCGAGGCCGCAAGCCACGCCGATGGCGGCCACGGTCCAGATGCTGGCGGCCGTAGTCAGGCCCTGGATGTTTTCCTCGCTGTTGAGCTTGATGATGGCGCCCGCGCCCAGGAAGCCGATGCCGGACGCCACGCCCTGAAGCACGCGGCTCATGTCCGCGACCTCCATGCCCGCCATCAGCGGCACGAGCACGAACAGCGCCGATCCCAGCGCCACGAGCATGTGCGTGCGCAAGCCGGCGGCCTTGCCGGCCGCTTCCCGCTCGAACCCGATCAGCCCGCCCAGCACGATCGCGAGCGTGAGCCGCGTGAGAATGCGGGTCAGTTCCGCGACATCGGGGATATCGGCGAATTCCGAACGCAGCGTGCTGTAGACCTCTCCCCAGATCCCATCCATGGCAGGCTCTCCGTGATCGTCTTGCGGGGAGGCTAGCATGCAGGGCGCTGCGCGCGCAGTCGGGCGCCGGCTGACAGCGGAAGTGCCGAGGTCAGCCCAAATTCACCGCAGGCGCAGCGGCTCGAGCAGCGCGGCGTCGTATTGGGCGCGCGAGATCCGGCCGAGTTCCATCATCCGCAGCAGGATATAGGTCTGCCGCTGGCGCGCCCGGCGCGGGTTGACCACGGGATTGTTGGCCGATGGCGCCTTGGGCAGGCCGGCCAGCATCGCGCATTCGGCCAGCGTGAGCTGGGCCACGGGCTTGGCGAAGTAGGTCTGGGCGGCCTCGTCGAAGCCATAGGCGCCCTGGCCGAGGTAGATCTTGTTCAGATAGATCTCAAGGATCTCGTCCTTGGTCAGCGCGCGCTCGATCCGGTAGGCCATCAGCACTTCGTAGAGCTTGCGCGTGTAGGTCTTCTGGCGCGACAGGAAGAAGTTGCGCGCCACCTGCATGGTGATGGTGGACGCCCCTTGGGAGAGGTCGTCCGAGAGATTGGCGATGCCGGCCCGCATCACGCCGACGTAGTCCACGCCGTCATGGAGATAGAAGCGGTCATCCTCGATGGCCACCACCGCCTCGCGCAGCGCCGGCGGGAACTGGCGTAGCTCGACATAGTCCGGCGTCTTGCGGAAGGCGGTCAGGGAGTCGAGCGACGGAAGCTGGCGGTCGGCCACCAGTACCGCGAAGGCGATGAGCAATGCACCGCCGAGTACGGCGAGCAGGACGAGTTTGACGAAGGCGGACCAGAGGCGTTGCATGGCGCATATTTTGCCATGGGTCCGATGACGATTCGGAAATTGCCGATCGCCCGCCTTAATTCGAGCACGGGTTTCGTGATGGGGGCGTCTTGTTGGCGGGGACGGCGGTCAGACCCAGCCGAGCCAGCGCCAGTACGTGGCCGCGAACAGCAGCATCAGGCCATAGCCGATGATCGTCAGCGGAATGCCCACGCGGGCGAACTGTCGGCCGTCGAAGGTGTCCGTGCCGAGGCAGACCATGTTCTGCGGCGCGTTGATCGGCAGGATGAAGCCGAAGCTGACCGTGAAGCCGAGCAGCATGGTCATGCCGACCTTGTTGATGTCGCCCGGCAGCGTCTGGAGCACAGAGATCAGGATGGGCAGCAGCGCGGCGGTCAGCGCGGTGGCGCTGGCGAACCCCAGATGGATCAGGATCAGGAACGCGGACAGCACCGCGAAGACCATCAGCACGCCATGGTCGGCAAGGCCGGAATGCGTGACCACGAACTTGCCGAGCCACTGGCCGGCCTGCGTGGTCAGCAGCGCGGTGCCAAGGCTGATGCCGACGCCGAACACGATCAGCGTGCCCCACGGCGTGCGCGCCTGCATGGTCTTCCAGTCCATCACGCCAAAGCGCGGCAGCATCAGGATCACCAGGCCGACGAAGGTGATCGTCGCGGTGTCGAAGCTGTGCAGCTTGCCCTCGGTCGCCCAGAACACCAGCAGGCCGATGGCGACGGCGGCGAGACGTTTCTGCGGGCCGGTCATCGGCCCGAGCGCGGCCAGTTCGCGCTGCACGGCTTCCTTGCCGCCGGCAATCGCATCGGTTTCAGGCGGCAGCAGCCAGCGCACGAGGAAATAGAGCACCGCCGACATGATGAGCGCCCACGGCGCGCCGGCGATCAGCCATTGCAGCCAGGTCACGCGCTCCCCGAGCAGCTTGTCCATGAAGCCGGCGGTCAGCAGGTTCTGCGCGGCGGCGGTCTGGATACCGACGTTCCACACGCTGGTGGCCATCGCCACCATGATCATGATGCCGGCGGCGGTATTGGACTTCTTGTCCACGCCGAACGCGGCAATCACGCCCATCATGATCGGCACCGTGCAGGCGCTACGCGCGGTGGCGCTGGGTACGACCAGGCTGAGGATGATCGTGACCGCGATGGTGCCGATGAGGATGCGGCGCGTGCTGGTGCCGATGGCGGAGAGCGTGACCAGCGCGATGCGCCGGTCGAGTCCCGTCACGGTCATCGCAGCCGAGATGAACAGCGCGGCCGCCACCAGCGCGAGCGCCGTGTTCGAGAAGCCGGCCAGCGCCATGCCCAGCGCGCGCGAGGTGCCGTAGTTGACCGTGGAATCGGCCACCGTCGGCGCGAAGCCGATCAGGCCCGCCATCAGCGAGGTGATCATGATCGCGCTGGTCTCGTAGGTCACCGCCTCGGTGATCCACACGACCACGGCGAAGGCGAGGATGGCGAGCATGCGCTGCCCCGCGATGGGAAGCCCTTCGGGCGTAGGTATCAGGAGTACCGCGGCGAGCACGGCGAGGGCGAGGTACAAGCCCCAGTGGAGGGTCACCTTGGGGGTGACGGGCGCCGACTTGGCGGCGGCAGGTGCAGCAGAGATATGCGAGTCAGGCATCTTGACTTCCTAAGTGGATGAGCCTGTCGACGCGGTCGTCACGCAGGGTCGCCGCGGTCGACCCACGCATTATGAGAAGCGTGCCTGCCCATGCCAAGGCACCGCGTCAGCGCGATTTGTCCAGGATCAAGCCTCTGCAAGATCAGGCATCGGGGGCGACACACGGTGCGTCACGGCGGCGCAACGGATGGCGGACATTGGGCGATTCCCGATGGCGCCGCGTGTCCTCGATCTGAAATAATTGGGGACGATGTTGAAAACCCTTCGATCACCCTTAACCGGACACCGACATGGTGACTCACCCAACACACATCCGTCCGTGCCTGCCGCTGGAGACGATCAGCAACGCACGTGACCTCGGTGGCCTCGTCGGCGCGCATGGGCGCCGCGTGCGTCACGGCAAGCTCTTTCGCAGCGGCAATCCGGCGCTGGCCAGCGTGGCGGACCTGGATCGCCTGCATGCGCTGGGCCTCGACATGGTCATCGACTTTCGCTCGGCCGGCGAGAAGTCCCCGCAGGAGGCCGCCTTCGGTGAGCGCTTCCGCTGGATTCCCGTGCCGGTGCTGGAGGGCAGCATGGCGATGGACGTGCTGATGCCACGTCTGCGTGACAGCACGCCGGCGCAGGTCCACGCCTTTATGGTCGATGTCTACCGCGATTTCCCGGTGCGCTATCGCGACGCGTTCGGCGGCTTCCTGCGCAATGCGGAGACAGGCGGCACGCTGTACTACCACTGCACGGCCGGCAAGGACCGCACCGGCTTTGCGTCGCTGCTGCTGCTGTCCGCGCTTGGCGTGGCGCGGGACGACATCGTCGCCAACTACCTCGAGTCCAACCACTGGAACCGCCGCTTCAACGAGGCGATCCTCGCGCGAACCGAGGCGCTGGGCGTGCCGCCCGACGTCATCATGCCGTTGCTCGAGGTGCGGCCGGAATACCTGGAGGCGTCGATCGCCGCCATCGAGCAGGCGCACGGCGGCCTGGAGGCTTATCTGGCCGATGGTCTTGGCGTCGATATCGACCGCCTGCGCGGCCACTATCTCGAAGCCTGAGCCCGGCCGCCGCCGCTACTACAGTCCGCCGCGCTCGCGCAGGATGCGCGCGGTGGAGAGCGCAATCATGCCTTCCTCGTCGGTCGGCAGCACCAGCACGGGCACGCGGCTGTCGTCGCGGCTCACGCGCTGGGTGTTGGCGGCATTGGCCTGCTCGTCAAGGCGGACGCCGAACAGCCCGTCGAGGTAGGCGCAGATGCGCGCACGCACCTCGGMGGAGTTCGCACCGATGCCTGCCGTGAACACCAGCGTATCGAGCCCGCCCAGCGTGACGGCCAGCTTGCCGATCTCCTGCGCGGCGCGATAGGCGTAGAAGTTCACCGCCAGTACGGCGCGCGGCTCGTTGCTGGCCAGCAGCACGCGCATGTCGCTGCTGATGCCGGAAATCCCCTTGAGCCCCGACTGGCCGTACAGCATGGCCTGGATCGCATCGGCTTCCATGCCTTGCGCGGCGAGCCACAGCACCGCGCCCGGATCGATATTGCCGCAGCGCGTGCCCATCGGCATGCCATCCAGCGCGGTCAGTCCCATTGTCGATTCCACACTCCGGCCCTCGCGCATCGCGCAGAGGCTGGCGCCGTTGCCAAGATGCGCCACGATGACACGGCCTTCGGCGAGGTCCGGCGCCACCTGCCGCAGCCGGCGCGCGATATACGCATACGACAGCCCGTGGAAGCCATAGCGGCGGATGCCGCGCTCGTAGTACTCGTACGGCAGCGCCATCAACTGCGCGAGCGGGTCGTGGCCGGCGTGGAAGGCGGTGTCGAAGCAGGCCACCTGCAGCAGCTCCGGCACGGCGGCGCGCACCGCACGGATCGCGGTCAGGTTATGCGGCTGGTGGAGCGGGGCGAGCGGGACGAGGGCCTCCAGCCGCTCGATCACGTTGTCGTCGATCGCCACCGCATCGGCGAAGTCTGCGCCGCCATGCACCACGCGATGGCCGACCGCCACCGGTGGCGTATCGCGCAGGCCCACGCTCAGCGTCAGCCGAATCAGGCGGAAGGCGGCATCGTGGTCGGCCACCTGCTCCACGGGAAACTGCTCATCGGCCACGACGCGGCCGTCGGCCATGCGCGCGGTCAGGCGCGGCGCCACGCCGATGCCCTCGATCTGCCCGTGCGCGGCCAGTTCGGGCTGGATATCGACATTGTGATGCGCCGACTCGGGCACCACGTAGATGGAAACCTTCACGCTCGATGACCCGGCGTTGACAACGAGGATCACGGGATGGACGGTACTCAAGATGATTCTCCTGGCGACTGTCTTGGCGCTGGCATCGCGCTCAGGCGGGCACGGCGGCGGCGGTGCGGCGCGCATGCGCAAGCAACACGGCGATGGCGCAACTGCCGATGCGCGCGCGCACGCTGTCGGCACGGCTCGTCAGGATGATCGGCACCCGTGCGCCCAGCACGATGCCGGCGGCCTCGGCGCCGGCCAGGAAGGTGAGCTGCTTGGCGAGCATGTTGCCGGCCTCGAGGTCCGGCACGAGCAGGATGTCGGGGTCGCCGGCCACCTCGGAGTGGATGCCCTTGGTGTCCGCTGCGGCCTTGCTGATCGCGTTGTCGAAGGCCAGCGGGCCGTCGAGGATGCCGCCTTCGATCTGGCCGCGCCGGCTCATCATGCAGAGCGCTGCCGCGTCGATGGTCGACGGAATCTTGTCGGTGACGGTTTCCACGGCGGAGAGGATCGCCACCTTGGGCGTCTCGATGCCGAGCACGCGCACCAGGTCGATGGCGTTGCGGACGATGTCGGCCTTCTCGTTCAGCGTGGGGAAGATGTTGACCGCCGCGTCGGTGATGAACAGCGGCTTGTGATAGGTGGGCACGTCCATCGCAAACACGTGCGAGAGGCGCCGGCCCGTGCGCAGGCCGCTCGCCGAACTGGCCACCGCGTGCATCAGCTCGTCGCTGTGCAGGCTGCCCTTCATCAGCAGTTCGGCCTCGCCGGCACGCACCGCTTCCACGGCACGCGCGGCGGCGGCGTGGCTGTGCGGGACGTCGAGGATGCGGGTGCCTTCCAGCGACAGCCCGTGTTCCGCCGCGACATGGCGGATGCGGACTTCGGGGCCGACCAGCAGTGGCACGATCAGGCCGAGCCGAGCCGCCTCGAGCGCGCCATCGAGCGAACTGTAGTCGCACGGATGGGCCACGGCGGTGGGAATCGGCGGCAGGCCCGCGCAGCGCGCGAGCAGCATGGCGTACTTGTCGCCGGTCGGCGGCAACGCGGACGGGTCCAACGTAGGTGTGAGCATGGGCAGCGTTCCCTGGAACCAATATTCTGGAGTCGGGCAGGCATCCCCCGGGGGCCAAGGATGCTGCATTGCGCAAACGGCATCTGCGAGTATAGGTCGGKCGACGATGACACGCCAGCGTCATATCCGGCGCGGAAATTGCACGAATCTGCGCCATCGGTTGTCTTCGTCCGCCGAGGCTGGTAGATTTTTACTTGCTGCATCGCAACAGGCGCCTAGTACGCCGCTGCGACCCGTCTGACCACCTCCACACCTTCCCAGAGGGGAGAATCGGAATGAATGCACGCCAACCCGCCGGGAGCGGTCCCGCTCCCGCGCAAGATGAATCCGCATCGCCTCCGCCGTTCCCAGATCTCTCGGCAATCTCCGCTTACGCTGCCCATCCCCTGGCCCAGGCCGCCTGGGAGTATGGCGTCGACGCCTGGCAGCGCAGCATCCTCTTCCTCGACATCCTGCGCCGGCGCGGCAACGAGACGGCCGAGCACGAGCGCGGTGGCATGCCGCCCGTGCTGGTGTTCGAACATGAATTGCTGATGGACGGGCGCACGATGCCCAAGCCCGTCAATTACGCGCTGCTGCGCATCGTCCCGCCGGAGGCCAATCCGACCGATCCCGACAAGCGCCCCTTCGTGGTGATGGACCCGCGCGCGGGCCATGGCCCCGGCATCGGCGGCTTCAAGGCCGACAGTGAAATCGGCAACGCCATCCGTGGCGGCCATCCGTGCTACTTCATCACCTTCTTCCGCGATCCCTGCCCGGGGCAGACCATCGAGGACGTGGCGCGGCTCGAAGCCACCTTCCTGCTAGCGGTGGCCGAGCGCCATCCGAACGCGCCGGGCAAGCCGTTCGTGGTCGGCAACTGCCAGGCCGGCTGGGCGCTGCTGATCCTGGCCGCCGCCGCGCCCGACGTGACCGGCCCGATCCTGCTGGCCGGCGCGCCCGTGGCGTACTGGGCCGGCGTGCGCGGCAAGAATCCGATGCGCTACAGCGGCGGCCTGCTCGGCGGCTCGTGGCTCTCCTCGCTGGCCGCCGACATGGGTAACGGCCGCTTCGACGGCGCGTGGCTGGTGCAGAACTTCGAGAAGCTCAACCCGGCCAACGCGCTCTGGGAAAAGCTCTACAACGTCTACGCCAAGGCCGATACGGAAGGCCCGCGCTTCCTCGAGTTCGAGCGCTGGTGGGGCGGCCACTTCCTGATGAACCGCGAGGAGATCGACTGGATCGTCCAGAACCTGTTCGTCGGCAACCACTTGACCGCCGGTGAGATCCACAGCGCCGATGGCGAGACCGTGATCGACCTGCGCAACGTGCGCTCGCCCGTGATCGTATTCGCGTCCTGGGGCGACAACATCACGCCGCCCCAGCAGGCGCTGAACTGGATCCCCGATCTCTACGCCAACGTGGACGAGATCGTGGCCAACCAGCAGACCATCGTCTACTGCCTGCATCCGTCGATTGGCCACCTCGGCATCTTCGTCTCGGCCAGCGTGGCCAACCGCGAGCACACCGAGCTGTTCTGCGCGCTCGACCTGATCGACGTGCTGCCGCCCGGTCTCTATGAAGCGAAGATCGAGGACGTGGCGCCGGGGACCTCGCACCGCGACCTGATCGAGGGCCGCTACCTGGTCCGCTTCKAGCGCCGCACCATCGACGATATTCTCGCGCTCGACGATGGTCGAGACGACGAGCGCCCGTTCGAGGTGGTGCGCCGCGTGGCCGAGATCAACCAGCATCTGTACGACACCTATGCGTCGCCGTTCGTCCGCGCCGCCGCCACCGAAGTCACCGCCGAGGCGATCCGCGAGACCCATCCCTCGCGCATGGAGCGCAAGCTCGCCAGCGACACCAATCCGCTGATGGCCTGGGTCGGCGCGCTGGCGCCGATGGTGCGCGAGCATCGCCAGCCGGTTTCGGCCGACAACCCGTTCATGGCGATGCAGACGGCGATGTCCGACCAGATCGTCACGATGCTGAACCAGTACCGCGACGTGCGCGATGCCTGGCAGGAGCAGTGGTTCGAATCGCTCTACGCCACGCCGTGGCTGCCGGCGATGCTCGGCATGGAGACCACGGCGCGGCGCGCGGAGTCGCCGGCCATCCACGCGCTGCGCGCGGAGGTGGCCGAACTGCGCAAGCGCGAGGCGCTGGCGCACGTGGGCGAAGGCACGGCGCTCGACGCCTTCACGCGCATCCTGGCCTACGTGACGGAGGGCAAGTCCGCCATCGAGGAGCGGCCGTTCAACCTGCTGCGCAAGCTCGCGCGCGAGAACCCGCCGGAGAAGCGCGTGACGCTGGCGCAGTTCAAGGACGCGGTCTGGCGCCAGAGCTATGTGGTGAGCCTCGATGCCGCCGCGGCGCTGCAGGCGCTGCCGGCGCTGGTGCCGGACATGAAGGAGCGCCGCCGCGTGATGGTGCTCGCGCATCGCGTACTGACCGTGGGCGGGCCGCTCGATGACGACTGGCTGGCGCGCTATCGCCAGGTGGCCGCCGTGCTCGGCGCGGACCACAGCAGCCCGGCCACGCGCGACGCCGAGGCCGGTGCGGCCACCGATTCTGCCACCTGAGGAGGGCCGCGCCATGGTGCAGGTACCCAATCCGCCGCTGGCCGGCGCCCGTGTGCTGGTGGTGGGCGTGGCCAATGAAGACTCGATCGCCTGGGGCTGCGCGCGCGCGTTCCGCGAGCTGGGCGCCGAGATCGCCATGACTTACCTCAACGACAAGGCGCATCCGCACGTGGCGCCGCTGGCGGCGCAGGTCGCCGCCCCAATCTTCATGCCGCTGAACGTGGAGGACGAGACGCAGATGACTGCGCTGTTCGCGCGCATCGCCGAGGACTGGGGCCGGCTGGACGCCGTGGTGCATTCGGTGGCCTTCGCACCGAAGGCGGACCTCCAGGGCGGGCTGCTCAATTCTTCCGCCGAGGGCTTCGCCCGAGCCATGGATGTCTCGTGCCACTCGTTCATCCGCATGGCGCGCCGCGCGGTGCCGCTGATGACCGAAGGCGGCACGCTGTTCGCGATGAGCTACGACGGCGCCAACCGCGTGGTGCCGAACTACAACCTGATGGGGCCGGTGAAGGCCGCGCTCGAGGCCAGCTGCCGCTACCTCGCGCACGAGCTGGGGCCGCAGGGCATCCGCGTGCATGCGATCTCGCCAGGGCCGCTGAAGACGCGCGCGGCTTCGGGGCTCAAGGACTTCGACCTGCTGCTCGCGGAGGCCGCCGGCCGCGCGCCGCTCGGCGAACTGGTCGACATCATGGACGTGGGCTTCGCCACGGCCTACCTGGCGACGCCCTACGCGCGCCGGCTGTCCGGCAACACGGTCTACGTGGACGGTGGCGTGCACATCATGGCGTAGCGCGGCGGCGCAAGACTTTGGTAACCAGGAGAGGCTGTAATGCAGGTACTGATCCGTGGGCTGCATCGGGATGTGACCGAGGACATGCTGCGGGACAAGCTCAAGGGCTACGCGCCCGTGAACTCGGTGGAACTGGTGCGCGATGGCGATCCCAATCACCCGTGGGCCTGGGTGGACCTGGCGGTGGACCCCTTCACCGCATGGCGCCTGCTGCGCCAGCTCGACAAGCAATACTTCGCCGGCAGCGTGATGCGCTGGTACATCCCGGCGCACCAGAGCTGAGGAGGATGGCGGGGAGGGCGGGGAGGTCGCCGGGGGCACCGCTTCGCAGTACCATAGCCGCACCTCGGCAACCGTACACCTCCACATGCTAGAACTCCAAGGCGCCATCTGGTTTCGCGCCGGCACGCAGGACTGGGGCGGACGCGACCGCATCGCGCTGCTGGCCGCCATTGGCGAGCGTGGCTCGATCACCGCCGCCGCGCGCGCGGTGGGCATCAGCTACAAGGCCGCGTGGGACGCCATCGACGCCATGAACAACAGCGCCGGCGAGCCGCTGGTCTCGCGCGCCGCGGGCGGCAAGGGCGGCGGCGGCACGCGGCTGACCGAACGCGCCGAGCGGCTGATCCGCACCTACCGGGCGATGGAAACCGAGCACGCCCGCTTCGTCGCCTATCTCGACAAGCTGGGCGGGGCGATTTCCGACGCCAATCCCGATGACATCCACCTGATGAGGCGCCTTATGATCCAGACCAGTGCCCGCAACAAGCTGTTCGGCCGCGTGGCCGCCGTGCGCGGCGGTGCGGTCAATGACGAAGTGACGCTGACGCTCTCGGGCGGTCAGCAGGTAGTGTCGACGATTACCCACGAGAGCGTCGAGACGCTGGGCCTGGCGCCCGGCGCCGAGGCGTTCGCGCTGGTCAAGGCGTCGTCGGTGCTGATCGGGCTGCCCGATCCGGGCATGCGGCTGTCCGCCCGCAACCAGTTGCCGGGCGTGGTGGCCCGCGTGGTGCCGGGCGCCGTCAATGCCGAGATCGTGCTGGACCTCGACGGCGGCGGCACCGTGGCGGCCATCATCACCAATGGGTCGCTGGCGGATCTGGGGCTGAAAGAGGGCGTCCGCGCCCTGGCGATCTTCAAGGCCTCCAGCGTGATCCTTGGGACGATGGCCTGACTAGATGGCGTGCGCGGGCTGCTGCGGAGCGTAGACCGGCGGATGCTGCCTGCCGCGCCCGCCGCCGTGGATGCGGCCGTCGCGGATCTCCAGCACGTGGTCGCCCAGTATTTCCACGTCCTTCGGGTCGTGCGAGATGACGACCATCGGCACGTCCAGGCTCTCCTGCAGCGCGCGCAGCTCGGCGCGCATCCGCGTGCGCAGCGCAGGGTCCAGGGCCGAGAACGGCTCGTCCAGCAGGACGATGTCCGGCTGCGCCACCAGCGCGCGTGCCAGCGCCACGCGCTGCTTCTGTCCCCCTGAAATCTGGATCGGATACTGGTTGACGATCTCGCGCAGCCCGAAGGCATCCACCCAGCGCGCAGCCTCGGGCGGCAGCGCGCGGCGCGCCGGGTTGCGCCAGCCCTGGCTGAGCCCGAAGGCGATGTTCTGCGCCACGGTCAGGTGCGGGAACAGCGCGTAGTCCTGGAACAGGTAGGCCACGCGGCGCTCCTGCGGGCGCACATCCACGCCGGTCTCGCTGTCGAACAACACGCGGCCGTTCAGGACGATGCGACCGCTGTCGGGCGCCAGCAGCCCGGCAATCGCGCGCAGCGTCAGGCTCTTGCCGGCGCCGGACGGGCCGAACATGGCGATGCGCCGGCTGTCGGAATCGAAGTCGATGTCGAGCGCGAACTGGCGGTCAGCCGTGACAATGCGCTTGCGGATGGTGACGTGCATGCTCATGGCGATCTCACCGTCAGCGCGTGGCCGGGCCGCGCCGGAAGCGGCGCCGCTCGTAACTATCGCCAAGGCCGCGCGCGGCCGGCGGCACCAGCCGGCCGGCAATCACCAGCAGCACCACGCAGGTGACCGACGTCACCAACACCAGCAGGTTGGCGGTGTTGTCGTCGCCAGCCTGCACCGCCTCGTAGATGGCCACGGACAGCGTCTGGGTGCGGCCCGGCAGGTTGCCGGCGATCATCAGCGTGGCGCCGAACTCGCCCAGCGCGCGCGCGAAGGCCAGCAGCACGCCGGCCACGATGCCGCGCAGCGCCAGCGGCAGCGTCACCCGGAAGAAGATCCCGGTCTCGGACACGCCCAGCACCCGGGCGGCGTTCTCAAGCTGGTGATCCACGCCCTCGAAGGCAGCCCGCGCGGACTTCAGCACCAGCGGGAACGCCACCACCGTGGAGGCCAGCACCGCGCCCTGCCACGTGAAGACCAGCGTGATGCCGATCGATTCGAGCCAGGCGCCGAACACGCCGCGCCGGCCCACCAGCACCAGCAGGTAGTAGCCGAGCACGGTGGGCGGCAGCACCAGCGGCAGGGTCAGGATTGCATCGACGACATCCMGCGCCGACGAGCGCCAGCGCGCGATGCCATACGCCGCCGCCACGCCCAGCACGGCGTTGAGCAGCGTCGCCCATCCCGCCACCTTGAGCGAGAGCAGGAGCGGGGTCCAGATGCCATCCATGACGATGTGGGGATCCTGAAAAGGGGATTACGGCTTCTGGAAGCCGTACTTCGCCAGCACGGCCTGGCCGTCCGGCGACAGCACGTACTGCACGAAGCTGGCAGCCTGCGTCGGCTGCTTGGTCTGCGTGGTGATGGCGATGGGGTAGGTCACCGGCGTGCGGTTCGGCACGCGTACGGCCACCTTCACCTTGTCCGGCATGATGGCCGCGTCGGTGGCGAACACGAAGCCGGCGTCGACCTCGCCGCGCGCCACGTAGTCCAGGCTCTGGCGCACGTTCTGCGCCGGCACGCCCTTGGCGGAGACGGCTTCCCAGAGGTTTTCGGCCTCCAGCGCGCCCTTGGTATAGCGGCCCACCGGCACCGACGACGGGTTGCCATAGGCCACGCGCTTCACATCCGCCCGGGTCAGGTCGCGCAGCGCGCCAATGCCGAGCTTGCTGTCGGTTGGCACGATCAGCACCACCTGGTTGGCGGCGAAGTCCTTGCGCGAGGCCGGCTGGATCACCTTCTCGGCCTCGGCCTTGTTCATCGCGTCCTGGTCGGCGGAGGCGAACACGTCCGCCGGCGCGCCGCGCACGATCTGCTGCATCAGCACGTCCGAGGCGCCGAAGTTCAGCACGACCTTGGTGTCGGGATGCACCTTCTCATACTGCTCGGCCAGCGTCTTGAACGCATTGGTCAGGCTGGCGGCGGCCGAGACCACGAGGTCGGCGGCAAACGCGGAGGGCGCGGCGCCAAAGGTCAGGGCGGCGGCGAAAACGGTGCGGCGGAGAAAGGGAGTCATATGAGAGGGGTAGGTCGCCTGGACGTCACAGGCGCAATATAAGTTGCTATATAGCGCTGCGTCAATCCGCCGGGCGTATAGCCATCTTCAGCCGGATCGAATAGTCCTGTGGGGCAATATGTGTTGTAAACGACACAAAATGACCCAAGACGGCCCATCCCGCGACTGTCACAGCGTTGACGCCTTGGCTCACCAAAATCCCCAGCGCAMAGCAGCACAACAAAAAACACGCAAAAAGGGAATCCGAGACCATGTCACACCGCATCTCCCGTCTGCAGTCCGCCACCCTCGCGGCGCTCCTGGCCGGCACGGTGGCCATCGTGGCCGCATGCGGCTCCGACGACAGCCCCACCAACAACAATGGCGGCGGCAATGGCGGCACCCCGGCGGCCACGGTGCCGGCCGGCACCAAGGCCACACTGGCGCTGCTGGAAACCACCGACCTGCACACCAACGTCCGTAGCTACGACTACTTCAAGCTGGCCGATGACCCGTCGCTCGGCTTCGAGCGCGTGGCCACGCTGATCAAGGCCGCCCGCCAGGAATTCCCGAACAGCCTGCTGCTGGACAACGGCGACACCATCCAGGGCACCGCGCTGTCMGACTACCAGGCGCTGGTGAAGCCCGTGGCCTGCAGCGAGACGCTGGCGATGTACAAGGTGATGAACGCCGCCGGCTACGACGGCGGCGGCATCGGCAACCATGAGTTCAACTACGGCCTGCCGTACCTGAGCCAGGTCACGGGCAGCCGTTTCAATGTCGATGGCCTGCCCGAGCCGGGCACGCAGACGGTCTGCGCCGGGCCGAAGTTCCCGCAGGTGCTGGCGAACGTCTACAGCGTGAAGACCCGCGCGCCGCTGTTCCAGCCCTACGCGATCCTGACCAAGACGGTCACCGCCACGGGCCCGGACGGCAAGCCGGTCACCGCGCCGCTCAAGGTCGGCATCATCGCCTTCGCGCCGCCGGCCATCCTGAGCTGGGACAAGCGCTGGCTCGACGGCAAGGTCTATACGGAAGGCGCGGTGGAAACCGCCCAGAAGTACATCCCCGAGATGCGCGCCAGGGGCGCCGACCTGATCGTGGTGATCTCCCATGGCGGGCTGGACAACTCGACCTACTCGCCGGACATGGAGAACGGCAGCTACCACCTGTCGAAGGTGGCGGGCGTGGACGCCATGCTGATCGGCCACTCGCACCAGATCTTCCCGGACGCCACCAGCACCGTGCCGCAGTTCAACCTGCCCGGCGTGGACAAGGTCAAGGGGACGGTCAACGGCGTGCCGACCGTGATGGCCAACTACTGGGGCAAGCACCTGGGCGTGATCAACCTCGCGCTGGCCTATGACGGCAGCAAGTGGTCGGTGGACCGCGCCGGCACCACGGTCCAGGCGCGCTCGATCCAGAACGCCGACAAGACCTATGTGGCGGCAGACGCCTCCGTGGCAGCCGCCATCGACACCKAGCACCAGGCCACCATCCAGTACGTGAAGACGCCGATCGGCGCCACGAACTACCGCATGTCGAGCTATTTCGCCGATGTGGGCGACCCCGGCGCGATCCAGATCGTCAACATGGCCCAGGCCCAGTACGTGAAGGACTACCTCACCGCCAACCAGCCCGCGCTGGCCAGCCTGCCGGTGCTGTCGGTCTCCGCKCCGTTCAAGAGCGGCTTCGGCGGCGGCAGCGACTACACCGACGTCTCCGCCGGCAATCTGGCGATCAACAACGCGGCCGACCTGTACCTGTATCCGAACACGGTCTACGCGGTGAAGGTGAATGGCGACGAGGTCAAGGCGTGGCTGKAGACGGCCGCCAAGCGCTTCAACCAGATCAACCCGGTGCTGGCCACGGACCAGCAGTTGATCAGCAGCTTCCCGGGCTACAACTTCGACATGTTCACTTCGGCGGACATGCAGTACGAGATCGACGTCACCCAGCCGGTGGGCAGCCGCATCAAGAACCTGACCTACCAGGGCGCGCCGGTCACGGCAGCGATGTCGTTCATCGTCGCCACCAATAACTACCGCGCCAGCGGTGGCGGCAACTTCCCGGGGCTGGATGGCACGAAGACCGTGTACGCCTCGCCGGACGCCAACCGCGACGTGCTGATCGCCTATATCAAGAACGCGGCAAATGTGACGCGTGCAGCGCACGGCAGCGCGCGTAGCTGGCGCTTCACGCCCGTGACGACGGCTGGCAAGGTCGTGTTCAGCTCGGGCGTGGGCATGCTCCAGCAGGCGGTCGATGCGGGCCTGACCAACATCACGCTCGACAAGGCCGACGATGGCGCGAACAAGAACCTGTCGCAGTACAAGATCGACCTGAGCCTGTGATGACCGCCGCTGCCGCCACTGCCACCGCCACCGCTACCGCCACCTTCCCGCCCGCCTTCCGGCGCCGCCGGGCCCATCCGCTGTTCGCCGCCGCGCTGGTGGCGGTGACGGTGGCCGCAGCCGGCGTGGCCGGTGCCGCCGCGTGGCGCCACCATGCCGAGGCGCGCCAGGCCGAACTGGCGCAGTGGCAGCGCATGGCCAGCATGGCCGCCGATGCCGACGCGCTGTCGCGGCTGGCTCGGGCGGCAGATGCGGGCGAGACCGCCGCCCGCGCCGCGCTGGGCGAGACGCTGCTGGCCCGCCCCGATGCGCTCTCGCGCGCCGATGGCGAGCGCTGGCTGCGCCTGGCCGCCGACAGCGGCAGCGTGCGCGCCCACTTCGTGCTCGGCAAGGCGTCGATGCTGGGGCAACTGTCGGTGCGCCAGCCGGACCTCCCGCGCGCCTGGACCCACCTCGAAGCCGCCGCCCGCGCCGGCGATGCAGGCGCCGCGTACTACCTGGGCCTGCTGTGCCGGGGCGGTTATGGCCGCGCGCCGGACGCCCCGGCAGCCGTGCGCTGGCTCACCGTGGCAGCCGAGGGCGGCGTGGCGCAGGCCATGTTCCTGCTGGCCAACGCCTACCGCGACGGGGAGGGCGTGCCGCGCGACGACGCCCGCGCCGTGGACTGGTACGAAGCCGCGGCCGAGCGCGAGCATCCGGCGGCGCTCCAGGCGCTGGCCATGGCCTACCTCAACGGCGAACTCGGCCTCGCGCGCGACGACAAGGCGTACCGGCAGCACATGGCCGAGGCGGCGCACGCACTGCGGCACCCGGCGCTGACCCCCTGAGGTGGCTGGCATCCGGTAAGCTGGCATCCCACGACGGATGCCCACACCTCACGCCCCATGAAATCGATCTATCTCGCCGGATTCGACGTTTTCCGCAAGGACGCGCTCGCCCACGGCGCGCACCTCAAGGCGCTGTGCGCCCAGCACGGCTACGAAGGGTTGTATCCGCTCGACAAGGCTGCGCCGGCCGGCCTCTCCGGCCCCGACACCGCGCAGTGGATCTATGAGGCCAATCTCGCGCTGATCCGCCGCGCGGACCTCGTCATGGCCAATCTCGATGACTTTCGCGGCCCGGGCGAGCCGGACAGCGGCACGGCGTTCGAAGTGGGTTTCGCGGTGGCGCTCCAGAAGCCGGTGTGGGCCTATTCGGCCGATGCCGGCACGCTGCTGGACCGCGTGCGCGTGGGCACCGATGCCGATGGCGAGGCGCTCGATGCGCGCGGCTACGTGGTGGAGGACTTCGGCCTGTCCAAGAACCTGATGCTGGCCTGCAGCGTGCGGCTGGTGGCTGGCGACGCCGAGGCCTGCCTGGCTGCGATGGGCGAGGCGGACCGGCGCCGCGCCGCACGCCGGGCGCAGGCGCTGGAAGCCGGCGGCCCGGAAGACTGACTAATAGATAAGGATCAGGGCCGCAGCGATTGCACGCCGGCGGCGATGTCGGCGGCGGTGGTCGCCACGATCTGGCGGTAGGCGGTGACCATGCCGTCCACCTGGCCCGGCGCGGGCAGCTCGGTCTGCGTGCGGCCGCTCAGCACCTTGCCGTCGGGCAGCTTGCGCACGGTCCAGGCGATGGTGGCGGCAGCGCGCTGGCCCAGATCGCCATCGAGCCGCACCACTTCCGTGGTCACGCGGTACACCGGCGTCACTTCCGACAAGCCCTGCTGGTAGGTATCCACCGCGCCGAGCCGCGCCTGCAACTGCTGGGACAGCGCGTCGCGCAGTTCGTCCGGCAGCGGCGACGACCAGCGCGACAGGTCGAGCAGCTTCAGCCCGCCTTCGCTGCCGTCCGCCACCACCAGTTGGGGTCGGTTCAGCCGCTCGGGCACCCGTACCGGGGCCACCTCGATCCAGATCGGAGTCGTGGCCGCCGCAGGCGCCGTGGCTTCGCCGTTCGCCAGCGTGTAGTAGCGCGGCTCGGGCGAGGCGCAGCCT
This sequence comes from Cupriavidus sp. 05T42, assembly GCF_056396345.1. Taxonomy (NCBI): domain Bacteria; kingdom Pseudomonadati; phylum Pseudomonadota; class Betaproteobacteria; order Burkholderiales; family Burkholderiaceae; genus Cupriavidus; species Cupriavidus sp. 05T42. The sequence continues at coordinate 67,327 of NZ_JBFTLH010000024.1, read as the reverse complement.
GCCAGCACCGCCAGCGCGGCGAGCGCCGCCAGCACGGCCGGCGCCATCCTCATCTTGTCAGCAGATCGCTTCATCATGGTTTCTCCGCCTTGCCGCGCAGCAGCGCCTCGGGGTGGCGTTCCAGGTAGTCGGTCAGCGCGCGCAGGGACACAGCCGTGCGCGTCAGTTCCTGCAGCATTCGGCGCGTGTCCTGCTGCAACGGCGCGTCAGAGGCCAGCGTGCCGTTGGCCGCCGTCAGCGTGCGGCGCGCGTCCTGCAGCGCGGCCAGCACCTGCGGGGCCACGTCGCCGTTGAGCTGGGCCACGAGCTTGTCGGCGGAGGCCATCATCGCGTTCATCGAGGCCATGGCCGTGCGCAGGTCCTGCCCGATCTGGTCGAACGGCACCTTGTCGATGCGGTTGACGATATCGCCCAGCTTGGCCTGCAGGGCGTCGAACGTGCCCGGCGTGGTCGGCAGTTCCGGCATCGCCGCATTGAGGTCGATGTCGGTCGGCGGCGGCGCCTTCGGGAAGAAGTCGAGCGCCACGTAGAGCTGGCCGGTCAGCAGGTTGCCGGTACGTAGCTGCGCGCGCATGCCCCGCTTGACCAGCCCCTGCACGATGGCGCGCTTGCGCTCCTCGTCGGCCACGTCGCGTTCACGGAAGCCCATGCGCGACGGATAGAACTCCACCACCACCGGCATGCGGAACGCCTTCTTGTCGCGCACGTACTCGATGCCGATGGAGCGCACCGTGCCCACCACCACGCCACGGAAGTCCACCGGCGCGCCCGGCGTCAGCCCGCGCACGGACTGGTCGAAGTTGAGCACGGCCAGCGCGGGCGCCAGTTCATCAGGCTCCTTCATGGCCTCCGACTGATCGCCGGCGAGCAGGTATTGCGTGTTCTCGGCGGCGGCAGTGCGGGCCGAGGAGTTGTCGGGCGACTGGAACGCCACGCCGCCCAGCAGGACCGTCACCAGCGACTGCGTGGAGAGCTTGAGCCCGCCCGCATCGAGCTTCAGGTCCACGCCGCTGGCGTGCCAGAAGCGGGTATCGGCGGTGACGAGCGTGTCGTACGGCTTGTTCACGAACACCCGCAGCGTGATGTCGCGCCCGTTCGGCTCAAGCTGGTAGGCCACCACCTGGCCCACCTGCACGCGGCGGTAGTAGACCGGCGAGCCGATATCGAGCGAGCCCAGGTCCTGCGCGCGCAGCACGAACTGCCGGCCGGAGGCATCGGTGGTGACCACCGGCGGCACCTCCAGCCMGGTGAAGCTGCGCGTGCTGGACTGCGACTTGCCGGCATCCACGCCGATATAGGCGCCGGACAGCAGCGTCTCCAGCCCGGACACCCCGCTGACCGCGAAGCGCGGTCGCACCACCCAGAAGCGCGTGTCGCTGACGGCGAAGTTCTCGGCATCCTTGGTCAGCTCGATGATGGCCACCACGTGCGAGCGGTCCGGCGCCAGCCGCACGGACTTCACCAGCCCGATATCGACATCCTTGTAGCGCACGGCGGTCTTGCCCGGCGTCAGGCCCTCGGCGGTGCGGAAGGTCACCGTGATGTCGGGCCCGCGCGAGGCCAGCGTGTTGATCAGCAGCGAGATGCCCACCACGGCGGCGACGATCGGGATCAGCCAGACCAGCGAGGGCAGCCAGCGCGCCGGCTTGCGCCGCGCGGGCTGGGGCAGGCCGCCGGGGGGCGGCGGGGGCGGAAGGGGTGGAGCGGCGTTGTCAGTGTCGGGCATCGTTGGATTCCGGCAATTCGAGTGAGTCCCACAGCAGGCGCGGATCGAAGCTCAGCGACGCCATCATGGTCAGGACGACCACGGCGCCGAAGGCCATCGCGCCGCCGCCCGGGATGATCGTGGCGAGCGCGCCGGCGCGCACCAGCGAGGCGAGCAGCGCCACCACGAAGATATCGAGCATCGACCAGCGGCCGATGATTTMCACCAGCCAGTACAGCCTGGTCTGCTGGCGGATGCGCCACGACGTGCGCAGGTGCACCGAGACCAGCAGCAGCGTCAGGATCATCATCTTCAGCAGCGGCACGACGATGCTGGCGATCAGCACCACGCCGGCCAGCAGGTGCGAGCCGGACACCCAGAGGTAGATCACGCCCGAGAGGATCGTGTCGCGCTGGGTGCCGAGGATCGACTGCGTGACCATCACCGGCAGCAGGTTGGCGGGAATATAGAGAATATAGGCGGCCAGCAAGAACGCCCAGGTGCGCGCCAGGCTGGCCGGCTTGCGATGGTGCAGCGTGGCGCCGCAGCGTGGGCAGGGCTGGCCTTCCAGCGTACGCGGGCTGACCAGGTCGCAGGCGTGGCAGGACACCAGCCCGCGCGAGGTGGCCGTGGGCACCTGGGGCAGCGGTGCGTCGTCGTCGTTGTCGGGTAGCCTGAACGTCTTCATGGCGCTGGGCTCCGGTCACGGGGCGGCACCTCGTCCGCGCCGGGCGGCTCGAGGTAGTGCCACAGGTCGCGCGGATCGAACGACAGCATCGCCGCCAGCACGATCACCAGCGCGCCGAACGACCACAGCGCCACGCCGGGCAGCACCTGCGCCATGGTGGACAGCTTCACCAGCGTGACCAGCACGCCGATCATGAACACCTCGATCATGCCCCAGGGCCGGGTCTGGCGGATGCCGCGCACGATGCGGTCGAACCCGGGCGGCATCTGCCGGCGCGACATCGGCACCAGCAGGTAGCCCATCATCAGCATCTCGGAGAGCGGGAACAGGATGGTAGTGGCGAAGACCAGCAGCGCCACCGGCGCCATCTGGTCCGCGAACAGCGCCTGCACGGCGCCGATCAGCGTGGTCTGGGTGCGCACGCCCTTGAGGTCCATCTCGACGATGGGGAAGGCGTTGGAGATCAGGAACAGGATCAGCGCCGTCACCACCAGCGGCAGCAGGCGGCGGTAGGCGCGCGAGCTTTCGCGGTAGAGCGGGCCGCCGCAGCGCAGGCAGGCGGCGCGCTCGCCGGGGGCCAGCGCGGTGCGTTCGTAGAGCGCGTCGCAGTATTCGCAGGCCACCAGCCGGTGCAGATCCGGGGGCAGGTCCTGCGGGGTGTCGGGAGGAGCGTGCGGCGCCGGCGTCATGCGTCCGGAGTGAGGGTCTTGGGTGGCGTGGCCGTGACGGCGGTCATCGGCGGCCGTTCCTGCGTGCCGATGGTCCAGTCGCGCAGCAGCGCGTAGGCCACGKCCAGCACGGTCGGGCCGATGAACACGCCGAGGAAGCCGAAGGCCAGCGCTCCGCCCAGCACGCCCATCATGATCCAGATCAGCGGCAGGCCGGTGCCCTTGCTGATCAGCAACGGCTTGACCACGTTGTCCGCCATGCCGACCACGGCGCCGCCCCAGATCACCATGAAGATCGCCCAGCCGGTGTGGCCCGAGTGGTAGAGCCACAGCGCGGCCGGAATCCAGATCAGCGGCGGGCCCATCGGCACCACGGAGAGGAAGAAGGTGATGAAGCCGAGGATGGCGGCGCCGGGCACGCCGGCGATCCAGAAGCCGATGGCGGCCAGCACGGCCTGGATGAAGGCGGTGCCGAGCACGCCGTAGACCACGCCCTTGACCGTGCTGCCGGCCAGCGCCAGCAGGTGGTCGGCGCGCTCGCCCGCCACGCGGCGCATGCCGCCGCGCAGCCACTGCACGGCCAGTTCGCCGCCGGTATAGAAGAAGAACGCCAGGACGATGGAGAGCGCCAGCTGGCCCAGCCCGGCGCCAATCGACAGGCCCGCGCCCAGCAGCACATGGCCGACCGGCGCGATCAGCTTGCGCAGGTTGGCCACCATCTCGGAGTCGGCGGTGATGACCTCCTGCCACGCGTTGGCGAGCTGGTTGCCGACGAAGGGCAGGCTGCTGAGCCATTCGGGCAGTTGGGGAATGCCGTGCTGGGTATAGCGTTCGACCAGCGCCTGGAGATCGTCCAGATGGCCGGAGAGGCTGGCGCCGGCATAGACGAACGGGCCGAGCACGATGACCGTGGAAATCAGCACGCAGATCAGGGCGGCGATGCCGCGGCGGTTGCCGAGCCAGCGCGTGAGTACGGTATAGGGGTACCAGGAGGCGTACGCGAGGATCGCGCCCCACAGCAGCGCGGTGGCGAACGGGGCGAGTACCAGCAGCGAACCGCCGATCAACACGAGCAGCGCGAAGACGGCGGCGAGCTTTTCAATCAATTGTCCGGAACTCATCGGGCAGATCTCCAGGGGCGGCCGTGTGACGGAAACGCCGTAAGCATAGCGGAAATCGATGACAGCGCCGCCGGGGGCGCTGGCCTGGATGAGTGTAATGGGAGGCGGGATGTGGGGCGGAGACTTCGTGGAGAGGCTGGCCCTCTCCCCCGGCCCCTCTCCCGCAAGCGGGCGAGGGGAGACCCCAGATAGCGCTTGAGATGCCGGTGGTTGGCTCCCCTCTCCCTTTGGGAGAGGGGCCGGGGGAGAGGGCCGGCGCCTCAAGCCGCCATCACGGCTCCGTCACGCCCCGGCGCAGCAGGGCCGCCACGAGGTCCGTCTGGGTGACCATGCCGACCACGCAGCGGTTGTCGTCGATCACCGGCACATGGTGCAGCCCGCCGTCGGAGAAGGCGCGGCCCAGGTCCACGATGGGCTGGTCGGGGCGCGCGGTGACCACCGCGCGGGTCATCAGGTCGCGCACGGTGCCGTTCACGCGGCGCGAGTGCATGCGCTGGGCGCGGAAAAAGTCGGTCTGGGTGAGGATGCCGAGCAGGCGGCGCCGGCCGTCCACCACGGGCAGCGCCTTGATGTGATGGCGCGCCAGCAGCGCGGCGGCGTCCGCGGCGGCCTGGCCGGGGCGCACGGCCACCACGTCCCGCGACATGATGTCCCCGCACGCCACATCGCCAAAGCGGCGCCGATAGGCGCGCAGCTCGGCCTCCACGATGATGGCCTCGAGATCGTCTTCCTCGATGTCCAGGAACTCGCCGCGCGCGGCCAGCACGGCGTCCAGGTCGGCGCGCGTCACGCCCACGCGCTGGCTTGGCGGCACGTCGCGGGTGTGATGCTGCGTGGCGGCCTCGGGCGGCCGATGCGGATAGCGCCGCCGGGCGAAGTTGTTGAAGGCGAGGGCGGCCAGCAGCAGCAGCATCGAATTGATGGCCACCGGCATCACCACGAAGCCGAAGCCCAGCGCCTGCACAGCCGGGCCGCCCAGCACCGCTGTGACGGCGACGGCACCGCTGGGCGGGTGCACGCAGCGGAGCTGGAACATCAGGGCGATGGCGCCCGCCACGGCCACGCCGGCCGCCAGCCCAGGGTCCGGAATCCAGCGCGCGCAGGCCACGCCCACGGTGGCGGCGACCAGATTGCCGCCGATGATCGACCACGGCTGGGCCAGCGGGCTGGACGGCACGGCGAACAGCAGCACGGCCGACGCGCCCATCGGCGCGATGAACCACGGGTTGAAGCCCTGCAGGAAGCGGCGACAGATCCACTCGGTCAGGAACAGGCCGATCAGCGCGCCAAGGCAGCTTTTCAGGCGCTCGCCAAGGCTCGCGGCGATCGGCATCGGCACGAAAGTGCGCAGCCAGGCACGTGCCTTGGCAACGGGTTGGGAAGTGTCGAATGCGGCGGGCATCGATATCGGGGAGCAGGGGCGCTCAGAATGCGGGGGTCCGCAAATATATCATCGCATGATATATTGCGCCGGCCTCCGGACTGCGCCCCCCTGCCCCCGCCCCCCCTTATGCCTCCCTCATCACATTCCGACCCCGTCCCGTTCGAGAAACGCGACTACGCCGCCAACGGCCGCCTGCCCATGCTGGCCGGCATCGCGCTGGCCATCGGCGCGATCAGCACCGGCGCCGCCTTCGTGCTGGTCAATCTGATCCGCTTCTTCACCAACCTGTTCTTCTTCCAGACGATCTCCTTCGCGGAGCGCTCGCCGGCCAGCCACGCGCTGGGCCCCTGGGTAATCGTCGTGCCGGCCATCGGCGGGCTGATCGTCGGCCTGATGGCACGCTACGGCAGCGACAAGATCCGCGGCCACGGCATCCCCGAGGCCATCGAGGCGGTGCTGTTCGGCAAGAGCCGCATGTCGCCGAAGGTGGCCGTGCTCAAGCCGCTGTCGTCCGGCATCGTGATTGGCAGCGGCGGGCCGTTCGGGGCCGAGGGGCCGATCATCATGACCGGCGGCTCCATCGCCTCGCTGCTGGCCCAGTACCTGCACCTGACCKCCGCCGAGCGCAAGACGCTGCTGGTGGCGGGCGCCTGCGCCGGCATGACGGCGATCTTCGGCACGCCGGTGGCCGCCGTGCTGCTGGCCATCGAGCTGCTGCTGTTCGAGCTGCGCCCGCGCAGCCTGCTGCCGGTGGCGCTGGCCTGCGCCGTGGCGGGCTTCCTGCGGCCGTTCGTGTTCGAGGCCGGCCCGCTGTTCCCGCTCCAGACCGCGCCGGCCAGCACACTGGCGCTGGGTTCGTGCGTGCTGGCCGGGCTGCTGTGTGGCGTGCTCGGCGCGGGGCTGACGCTGGCGCTCTATCGCACCGAAGACGCGTTCGGCAAGCTGCGCCTGCACTGGATGTGGTGGCCGGCCATCGGCGGGCTGGTGGTGGGCATTGGCGGCTATTTCGAGCCGCGCGCGCTGGGCGTGGGCTACGACGTGATCGGCGACCTGCTCAACAACCGCCTCGCGCTGGAGGTGGCCGTGGCGCTGCTGGCCGTCAAGGCCGTGATCTGGATTGCCGCGCTGGGCTCGGGTACCTCGGGCGGCGTGCTGGCGCCGCTGCTGATGCTCGGCGCCGGGCTGGGCGTGGTGTTGGCGCCGGTGTTGCCGGGCGGCTCCCCGGCGCTCTGGGCGCTGGTCTGCATGGCCGGCGTGCTCGGCAGCGTGCTGGGCGCACCGCTGACCGCCATCGTCTTCGCCTTCGGCCTCACGCACGACAGCGAGGCGCTGCTGCCGCTGCTGCTGACCACGGCGGTGGCCTACGGTTTCTCGGTGCTGACCATGAAGCGGTCGATCATGACCGAGAAGATCGCCCGGCGCGGGCTCCATATCTATCGGGAGTACGGCGTGGACCCGCTCGAACGCGCCCACGTGGACGAACTGATGACGCGCGACGTAGTGACCATCGACGCCGAACTACCCGTGGCCGACGCCCTGCCGCGCTACTTCGGTGACCACGCCGCCCATCGCGCCTACCCGGTGGTGCGCGCGGGCCGGCTGGTCGGCATGCTCCATCGCACGGCCATCGTCGCGGCCCATGCCGGGGACGATGCGGGGCTGCGTTGCGGGGATCTGGTGGCGGGGCAGGGCGATGCCGCGCCCGCCGCGCTGCTGCCCGCGCTGACTGGCCGCGCCGCCGCCGGCCGCATGGCCGAACTGAGCGTGGCGCGCCTGCCGGTGGTGGAGAGCGTGGCGACGATGCGCATCGTCGGCATCGTCTCGCTACGCGACCTGCTGGCCCCGAGCGGCCATGTGATGCACGAGGAAACCCGCCGCGAGCGGCTGCGCGGGGCAGTGCGCGCGGTGCGCGGGGTCGGTCAGAGCTTGTAGCTGGTCAGCAGGATGCTGGTTTCGGTGGCCGAGATCCCCTCGATCAGCCGGATCCGGTCCAGCGTGCGGTCGAACTGCTCCAGCGTGTCCGCGCGCAGTTCGGCGATGATGTCCCAGCGGCCGTTGGTCGTATGCAGGGTCTGCACATTGGGCTCTCCGCGCAGGGCCTGCAGCACCTGCCGGGCACGATTGCCCTCGACGGCCACCGTCATCCAGGCGCGGATGCGGTGTGGCTCGGCCTCGGCCTCGGCCTTGAGTCGCACCGTGTAGCCGACGATCAGCCCTTCCTTCTCCAGTTTGTCGATCCGGTTCTGCACCGTCGCGCGCGAGACGCGCAGCGCCTTGGCCAGCGCCGTCACGGGCGTGCGGGCGTTGTCGCGCAACAGGCTCAACAGTTGTCGGTCAGTGGCGTCCATCGGGGGCTCCTCTGGCGATTTGTCGCCTTATGCTGGCGAATTGTCGAATCGTGCGCGCATTTTGTCCATCTTGCTGGCTATTTGTTGGCGCGGGCGGGCACCACAATGCACGCACGGCAGCCACAACAGACAAAGGAGCCCCCGTGACCGACCGCCCGACCATCCTCCTCATCGCCCCCACGTTCTATGACGTGTCCTACAGCATCAACCCGTGGATGGACCCGGCGGCCTGGGCGCGCGACCCGCGCGGCATGCATCGCCAGGCCCGGGCGTCGTTCGACGCGCTCCACGCCGCGCTGACCGCCGCCGGGTTTGCCGTCGAGGTGGCCGAAGGGGCGCCGGGCCAGCCCGACATGGTGTTCCCGGCCAACGCGGCGGTCGTGCTCGACGGCAAGGCCGTGCTGGCGCGCTTCCGCTACCCGCAGCGCCGGGGCGAAGAAGCGCCGTTCGCGGCAATCTTCGACGCGCTGCGCGCGCGCGGTCTGCTCGACAGCGTGATCACGCTGCCCGAGGGCTGCTATCAGGAAGGGGCGGGCGACTGCATCTGGGACGCGCAGCGCGGCCATTTCTGGGCCGGCTTCGGTCCGCGCTCCTCGCGCGAGGCCGCCGATGCCGTCGGCGCGCAGTTTGGACAGGAGGTGGTGGCGCTGGAACTGGCCACCGAGCAGAGCTATCACCTCGACGTCTGCTTCTGTCCGCTGGCCGGCGGCGAGGTGCTCTATTACCCGCCCGCGTTCTCGGCGGCGGCGCTGCGCACCCTGCACGCGCGCGTGCCGGCGGCACTGCGCATCGAGGCCACCGAGGACGACCTGCGCCACTTCAGCGTCAACGCCGTCAATCTGGACGACCACGTGGTGATGACCCGCACCACGCCGCATCTGCGCGGCGAACTGGGCCGGCGCGGCTACCGGCTGCACGAGGTAGACCTGTCGCCGTACATGCTCTCCGGCGGCGGGGCTTACTGCATGACGCTGCGCCTGGATCGCACCAGCACGCCCGCGCGCCGCGCCGTGGCCGCATGACCAGGAGACCGCCATGACGGCCAAAATGACAACCTTCCTGGATGCCGCCGACGCCGCCACGCTGGTGCGCCGCATCGGCGTCGCCCGGGCCATCGGCGAGGTCGCCGAGCACGTCCGCCAAGACTTTCTGCGCTGGCCGGCCTTCGAGAAATCGGCGCGGCTGGCCAGCCATTCGCCGGTGGGCGTGATCGAGCTGATGCCGGTCAGCGACGGCGCCCAGTTCGCCTTCAAGTATGTCAACGGGCATCCCGGCAACGCGCAGCAGGCGCTGCCGACGGTGATGGCCTGCGGCATGCTGGCCGATGTGCGCACGGGCTTCCCGCTGCTGCTGGCCGACCTGACGCTGGCCACGGCGCTGCGCACGGCCGCCACCTCGGCGCTGGCGGCGCGCGCCATGGCCCGGCCCGGTGCCCGCACGATGGCGCTGGTCGGCAACGGCGCGCAGGCCGAATTCCAGTCGCTGGCCTTCCACGCGATGCTCGGCGTGCGCGAGATCCGCGCCTACGACATCGACCCGGCGGCCACCGCGCGGCTGGTGCACAACCTTGCCGGCGTGGCGGGCCTGTCGATCGTGCCGGTGGGGTCGATCTCGGCCGCGCTGGCGGGGGCCGACATCGTGACCACGGTGACGGCCGACAAGACCCACGCCACCATCCTCACGCCGGACATGATCCGTCCCGGCATGCACCTGAACGCCGTGGGCGGCGACTGCCCGGGCAAGACCGAGCTGCACGCGGACATCCTGCACGCCGCGCGCATCGTGGTGGAGTACGCCCCGCAGTCGCGCATCGAGGGCGAGATCCAGCAATGGCCCGAGGCKCCGGTGCATGAGTTGTGGGAAGTGCTGTCAGGCGCCGCGCCGGGCCGGGTGTCGGCGGACGATGTGACGATCTTCGATTCGGTGGGATTCGCGCTGGAGGACTACGCCGTGCTGCGCTGGCTCCATGCCGCCGCGCGCGCCCATGGGGTGGGACGGCCGATCGCGCTCGTGGCGCTGCCGCCGGACCCGCGCGACCTGTACGGCTGGATGATGGCGTCCTGCCAGGAAGCCGTGGCGGCCTGAGGGGAAGGGGAGCGGGAGTGTACGGGGCTCTTACTTAATACCGGACGCGTGGTCTTGCTCCCCTCTCCCGGAAGGAGGAGGGGAGCCAGCCTGCGCTCAGGCGCCCACGCGCCCCATCATCAGCTGCGCGCGCAGGAAGCCCTTGATCTCTTCCAGCGACGGCGTCTTCAGGAACACCATGATGCCCCATTGCTGGAGTGCATCGGCCACGCCGTCATAGGCCTGGCGGTTGGTGATCACGGCGAAGATCACGCGTTGCCGCGCGAAGAAGTTCTGGAGCTTCTCGATGGTCGCCGACTCGGCGTCGTTCAGCTCCTCCACGTAGTAGAGCACCACGCGCGGCCGGGCGTCGACCGAGGTGATGACCGTGTCGACCACGTCCTCGAGCACCTGGCTCTTGAGCGGCAGCGACCACTTGCCCAGCTGGGCGCTGATGCGCTGCGCTTCCTGGTGGTTCGGGTGAAACACCACAAGGTCGAGGTCGTGCTCGGCGGCCATGTCAGGCGTGGCGCGGCTCGCCAGCAGGCGATGGACGGTTTCCTTGTGAATGCGCCGATGGCCGCCGTTGGTCTTCCACGCGCCCAATTCGCCGCGTTCGACCATTTTCTGGACGGTGCCCAACGAGACGTTGAGAAGTTTTGCCGCGGTCCGCGTGCTGTAGTAGGGCTTTTCAGCCAGTTCCGGATCCAGTTTCATCCAATCACCCGTAGTGTCGATCGGCAGCACGGCGCCAGTTGCTCGCCGCGTGGCACCCTCGGACGCGCCACGCCGTTTTGATCCGGGCTGCCGGATTTACTGACCCTGACATTTGCGACCCGCTCCCCGGCCGGTCTTTGTTGCTTTTACGCGTGCGTGGGCTCAGGTGCCCGCGCGCGCGGTTGGAACCTGGCAGTCTGTGCCGCCTGTCGGTAGGGTTCCGCCATGCCAATAGTATGGCTTCATCGCGCTGTGCCGCCACAGGGAAACCCGTGGTTGGCGTCACACTTTTGTTGTTTAACGTACATCGGGCAGCTTCGGTGGACGGCACCAACGCTGCCGGTTCGCATTCTCGCCGGCATTTTTGCCCGCGTGCCAGTCCCAGCGCACCTCTCAAGGGACAGGTGCCAGGCGCGGCAGTTCCCCCGCTCGTACATTCGATACATTGCCGTCGACGGCGTGACGGTCAGTTCAGCCCGTACTTCCTCACCTTGTCGAACAGCGTGGTCTTGGCCACGCCCAGCGCCTCGCCGGCGCGGCTCAGGTTGCCATCGTGGCGGCGCAGCGCATCGGCGATCAGCGCGCGCTCGAACTGCTCCACGGCCTGGGGGAGCGGCAGCGCGTGCGGCGCGGCGCCACCCTGGGCGGGGTCGCAGCCCAGGCCGAGCACGTGGCGTTCGGCCAGGTTGCGCAGCTCGCGCACATTGCCGGGCCAGGGGTAGGCCACCAGCCGGGCCAGCTCGGCCGCTGTGGCCGGCACGGCCTCGCGCTCGAAGCGCAGCGCGGCCTGGGCGACGAAATGCTMGAATAGCTGCGGCACGTCCTCGCGCCGCTCGCGCAGCGGCGGCAGGGCCAGCGTCACCACGTTCAGCCGGTAGTACAGGTCGGCGCGGAACTGGCCGGCATCCGCCAGCGCGCGCAGGTCCGCCTTGGTCGCCGCCACCACGCGTGCGTTCACCGGCACCGGCAGGTTGGAGCCCAGCCGCTCCACCACGCGCTCCTGCAGCACGCGCAGCAGCTTGATCTGCATCGGCATCGGCATGCTCTCGATCTCGTCGAGGAATAGCGTGCCGCCGTCGGCATGCTCGATCTTGCCGATGCGGCGCCGCGCGGCGCCCGTGAACGAGCCGGCCTCGTGGCCGAAGATCTCCGATTCGAACAGCTGTTCGGGCAGGCCGCCGCAGTTGATCGGCACGAAATGGCGCGCCCGCCGGCCGCTGGCTTCGTGCAGGCAGCGCGCCACCAGCTCCTTGCCGGTGCCGGTCTCGCCGTGGATCAGCACGTTGGCGGCGGTGTCGGCCAGGTCGGCAATCATCTGGCGCAGCCGGCCGATGGCCGGGGAGTCGCCGATCAGCCGGGCGGACAGCGTCTCGCGCCCGGCCAGCCGCGCGCGCAGCTCGGCCACTTCCAGCGCCAGCCGGCGCTTGTCGAGCGCGCGGCGGCACGTGGCCACCAGCCGCTCGGGCGAGAACGGCTTCTCGAGGAAGTCGTACGCGCCTTGTTTCATCGCCTGCACGGCCAGCGACACGTCGCCGTGACCGGTGATCATGATGACCGGCAGCGCGGCGTCGCGCGTCATCAGCTCGCGCAGCAGCGCCATGCCGTCGGCGCCGGGCAGGTGGATGTCGCTGACGACGATGCCGGCGTAGCCGGCCTGCACCTCGCGCAGCGCGGCCTCGGCGMTGGGCACGCCGCGCGTGGCCATGCCTTCGAGCCGCAGCGCCTGCTCGCAGCCGAGCCGCACGTCCGGGTCGTCCTCGACGATCATCACCGTCATCGTCGTCATGCCAGCCGTCATGGCGTCCGGCTGCTGCACCTCAGCCGACATGCCGCGCCTCCGGCCCGGCCTCGGGCAGGGCGAGCGTAAAGCAGGCGCCGCCCTCGGGATGGTTGATMGCGGTCAGCGTGCCGCCGTTCTCGTTCAGGATGCCGGCGGACAGCGTCAGGCCGAGGCCCAGCCCCTCGCCAGCCGGCTTGGTCGTGAAGAACGGCTCGAACAGCCGCGCGAAGGCCGCCTCGGACAGCCCCGGGCCGCTGTCGCGCACGGTGAGGTGCACCAGCCCGCCGCTCTGGTAGGCGTGCAGCGAGAGCCGGGGCGCGGCGCGGCCGCCCATCGCGGTCATTGCATCGAGTGCATTGCCGACGAGGTTGACGAGCACCTGCTCGAGCCGGTTCGGGTCGCAGGCCACCATCAGATGGGGGTCGATGTCGCGCTCGATGGCCGGCGCCACCGCCGCGATGCGCGTCTCCAGCAGGAACAGCGCGTTGTCCACTGCCTCGGCCAGGCGGGCCGTGCCGCGCTGGCCCACCGACGGGTTGCGCGCGAAGGACTTCAGCGCGCCCGTGATGCGCCCCATGCGGTCCACCAGCCCGATGATCTTGCCGAGGTTTTCCTGCGCCGTGGCGTGGTCGCCGCGTTCGAGGAACTTGCCGGTGTTGCCCGAGAGCGTGCGCAGCGCCGCGAGCGGCTGGTTCAGTTCATGGGCGATGCCGGCCGACATCTGGCCCACCGCCGCGAGCTTGCCGGCCTGCATCAACCCGTCCTGCGCCTGGCGCAGGAAGGTCTCGGTGCGGGTGCGTTCGGCCACTTCGGCATGCAGTTGCTGGTTCGCGGCGAAGAGGTCGGCGGTGCGTTCGGCCACCTTGCGTTCGAGTTCGCTGTTGGCCGCCTCCAGCGCCGTGCGCGCCGCCAGCCGCTCGCTGACGATGCGCCGCCGCACGTTCCAGGCCGCCCCGAGCAGCAGCACGAACGCCGCCAGCACGCCGGCCAGCGCCGCGCTGTTGAGCGCGGCCACGCGGGCCTGCGAGGTATTGGTCAGCAGGGTCAGGTTCCAGTCGGTGCCGGGCAGGGCCAGGTGCTGGGCCAGCATCGGCGGGCCCTGGCGCAGCCGTACCAGGGCGTCGCCGCCCTCGCTGGGGCCGGGGCCGAGTTCGCGCACCGTGGTCAGCGCCAGCGGGGGCAGCGGGGCGCGGTTGTACTGGAGCGAGCGGTCCAGCTTCTCGCGCTGGGCCGGCGCCAGCGGCCGCGTGGCGGCCAGCTTCCAGGACGGGTCCGAAGCGAGGATCACCACGCCGTTCTCGTCGCTCAGCAGCATCTGGCTGTCGTTGCCCTGCCAGCGGTTCTCGAGCGGCTCCAGGCCGATCTTGACCACCGCCACGCCCACCGGCTTGTCACGGTCGCCCAGCGGGGCGGAGAGGTAGTAGCCAGACTCGCTGCGCGTGGTGCCCACGCCGTAGAAGCGGCCGAGCTGGCCTTCGATGGCGCTGCGGAAGTAGGGGCGGAAGCTCAGGTCTTCGCCGAGATAGCTGTCGGGACGCTGGAAATTGCTGGTCGCGAGGACTTTGCCGCGCGCGTCGAGGATATAGACCACGCGGGTGCCGGCCCGGCCGTTCAGCGCGGCGAGGTAGGCGTTGGCGGCGGCCACGCGCTCGGAGTTGCCCGGCTGGCGCAGCAGCCCCTCGATGCGGGCATCGAGCGAGAGCAGGCTCGGCACGTAGTCGAAACGGGCCAGTTCGCTCTCCAGCGCCTGGGCGTACAGGCGCATCTGCACCTGGCCACGTTCGGCCTGGCGGTTCAGCGCGGTGTCATAGGTAAAGCGATAGCCGAGCCAGCCCGCGGCCGTCACCAGCGCGGCCAGGGCCAGCAGGGCGACGATCGGCGCGGCGCGGCGCCAGGGCGAGGTGCCGCCGCCCCCGCCAGGAGCGAGGCCGGTTTCGGCGGAGGACAGGGGGCCGGTCATGAGGAATTCTGTGAGGCGGATGCACAGCCGTCGGGTGACGCCGACGCCGCATGCTGCTGGCGCGGTGCGGGCCGGATCCGCGGCGAGGCCCACGTTTTACCACACCCCATGCAAGTGCCGGCCAAATCGGACAGGTCAGACGTCCCGGTAAACGCAAAAAGGCCCGGCCGCCTGATCGGCAACCGGGCCCTGGCACGCCTGGCCGGCTTACTTGCTGGCCAGCGCCTGAGCGGGTGTCAGGCCGGTGTTGCTGTCCGCCGAGGTGTMGTCCTCGTCGGAGAGATCCGGCGCGCCGATCGCGCTTTCGCTTTTGGCGACGACGGTCGTGGCAATGGCATTGCCCAGCACATTGGTGACGGTACGGCCCATGTCCAGGATGTGATCGATCCCCAACACGAGCAGGATGCCGGCCTCAGGCAGGCCGAACATCGGCAGCACGGCGGCCACCACCACCAGCGAGGCGCGCGGCACGCCCGCGATGCCCTTGCTGGTCACCAGCAGCACCAGCAGCATGGTGATCTGCTGCGTGAGCGAGAGCTGGATGCCGTACACCTGCGCCACGAACAGCGCGGCGAACGAGGTGTACATGATGGAGCCGTCCAGGTTGAACGAGTAGCCGAGCGGCAGTACGAAGCCGGTGATGCGCGGCTTCACGCCGAAGCGCGTGAGCTGCTCGATCACCTTCGGGTAGGCCGATTCGCTGCTGGCCGTGGCGAAGCCGATCATCAGCGGCGCACGGAGCTGGCGGATCAGGCGGAAGATGTCACTTCCCAGGAAGTAGTAGCCGCCGGCGATCAGCGCCACCCAGAGCAGGGCCAGCGACAGGTACAGGCTGCCCAGCAGCTTGGCGTAGACGGTCAACACGCCCAGGCCCTGCGCCGTGATCACGGCGGCCACGGCGCCGAACACGCCCGCCGGCGCGAACGCCATCACGTAGTTGGTGACCTTCAGCATGACGTGGCCGAGGCCGTCCACGCCCTGCAGCACCGGCTTGCCGATGCCGTCCTTGAGCGTGCCGAGCGCGAAGCCGAAGAACAGCGAGAACACCACGATCTGCAGGATCTCGTTKGTGGCCATGGCCTCCACGAAGCTCTTGGGGAACATGTGCGCGATGAACTCGCGCAGGTTCAGCGCCCCGGTCTTCAGGTTCGAGGCGGCGTCCGCGGCTGGCAGCGGCAGGTTCATGCCGTGGCCCGGCGCCAGCAGGTTGGCCATCACCAGACCCAGCAGCAGCGAGGTGATCGAGGCGCCCAGGAACCAGGCCATCGCCTTCAGGCCGATGCGGCCGACGGCCTTGCCGTCGCCCATGCCGGCGATGCCGGCGACCAGCGTGGCGAACACCAGCGGGCCGATGATCATCTTGATCATCCGCATGAAGATGTCGGTGAGGATGGCGAAGTGGTCCGCGATCGATTTCGCGGTGGCGGCGTCGGGCGCCAGGTGGTGGGCAGCGGTGCCGGCCAGAACGCCGAGCAGCATCGCGATGAAGATCAGTGTGGGCAGTCGCTTCATTGTCATCGTCAGTACATCCTCCTTGGGGTCGGGCACGTAGGCGTCGCGCCCTGACAGCGGCGCCTAGGTGTGCACGAGGCGTGCCAGCGCGGCGGCGCCTGGGGGAGGGGGTAAGTCGATGAATAGAAAGGAAATTTACGCGCGCTGGCGGCGCGGCGTTCGGGAATCCGGACGGATGGGTGGGAAGGCCGTTCGGGAATCCGAACGGCCATGTGATGTTTTGCTCCCCTCGCCCGCTTGCGGGAGAGGGGTTGGGGGAGAGGGCCGGCGCTGGCCGAAGCCTGCGCGCTGGAGCACACCGAGGGCCCCGCTGTGTGTGGTCGCTTGCTAGACCACCCCTCTCCCCGGCCCTCTCCCGCTGAGGGGAGAGGGAGAAACGGTGGTGTCGATGTGCGCCTGGGCGTGGTTTGCGGTGTCGCCGTTAACAGGTCAGGCCGCGTCCGCCTCGTGCTCCCACGCCTCGAGCAACTGCTCCACCGGCACCGGCCGGCCGATCACATAGCCCTGGGCGTAGTCCACGCCGATCGCGCGCAGCGTGCCCAGCGTTTCCTCGTCCTCCACGGACTCGGCCACGGTCTGCACGCCCAGCCGGTGGCCGATGTCGTTGATCGAACTGACGATCTCGCGGTCCACCACGCTGCCGGTGAGGTTGCGGATAAAGCTGCCGTCGATCTTGAGGTAGTCCACCGGGAACTGCTTCAGATAGGAAAACGACGAAAGGCCGGCGCCGAAGTCGTCCAGCGCCACGGTGCAGCCGGTGCTGCGCATCTCGGCCACCAGCCGGCTGGCGGCGGTCATGTTGTTGATCAGCGCGGTCTCGGTGATCTCCAGCCGGATGCGGTTGGCGGGGAGCACGGAGTCGCGCAGGGCGTCGTGCAGGAAGGGCAGCAGGAAGGGCTCGCCCAGCGAGTTGGCCGACAGGTTGATCGACACCGACAGCCCCGGCACCGCCGCCAGCCGCCGCCCGTACTGGTGCAGCACGTTGCGGATCACCCAGCGGTCGATGTGACCCATCAGGTCGTAGCGTTCGGCGGCCGGGATGAACGCGCCGGGCATGATCAGCGCGCCTTGCTCATCGACCATGCGGACCAGGATCTCGACGTGCCGGCCCTGCTCGCCCTCGCGCAGCGAGCGGATCTCCTGGGCGTAGAGGCGGAAGCGGTTGGCGTCGAGGGCCGAATGGATGCCGGCGGCTACCTCCAGCTCGCGGTGATGGCGCCGCGCGTCGCTTTCATCGCGCCGGTAGACCGAGACCCGGTTGCGACCGGCGGCCTTGGCGGCGTAGCAGGCCACGTCGGCGCGGCTCATCAGCTCGCCTACCGGCGGGGTGTCCGCGTCGATGGCGGCGATGCCGATGCTCGCGCCCACGTCGTAGACGCGGCCTTCCCACGGGAAGCGGCGCTCGCGCACGGCGTCGATGACCTTCTGGCACACGTGCTCGGCTTGGTCCACCGAGCAGTCCTTGAGCAGCAGCGCGAATTCGTCGCCGCCCAGCCGGGCGAGCAGGTCGTCCGGGCGCACGTGGTGGCGGATCACGTAGCCCAGTTCGCGCAGCAGCACGTCGCCGGCGCCGTGGCCGGCGGTGTCGTTGACGATCTTGAAGCGGTCCAGATCGATAAAGCACAGCGCGGCGCGGTGGCCGTGCAGCCKGGCGGCCTCGCAGGACTCGCGCAGGCGCTTTTCGAACCAGGCGCGGTTGGGCAGGCCGGTCAGGGCGTCGTGGGTGGCCGAGTGGGCCAGTTCGCGCTGCAGCGCCCGGGAGGTCGTGATGTCCTGGAACACCAGCACGGCGCCGAGCACGCCGCCGTCATTGGTCAGCACCGGCGCGGCGGAGTCCTGCACGTCGTGGCGCTCGCCGGTCAGGCTTTGCAGCACCGCGCCTTCCTGGAGGTAGGCCGGGCGCAGGGTTTGCAGGCACTGCTCCACCGGGCTGGGGATGGTCACCCCGGTGATTTCATCGACGATGCGGAAGACCTGCTCGAGCGGCTGGCCCATCGCGGCGTCCATGCTCCAGCCGGTGAGCTGCTCGGCGATCGGGTTCATGAAGGTCACGCGCATCACGCGGTCCGTGCAGATCACCGCGTCGCCGATCGAGCGCAAGGTGATGTGCAGCCGCTCCTTTTCCTCGAACAGCGCGCGGTTCAGACGGCGCTGCTCGGTGATGTCCCAGTTCGTGCCGACCAGGGCGCGCGTCATGCCGCGGCGCGTGGGGGTGCCTGCGCTGGCGCCGCCGCCGCCATCGTCGTCGTCCTCATCGTCGTGGTGCGAGACCATGGCCATGGCGCGCACGTGGCGCACCTCGCCGGTGGGGCAGACCACGCGGTATTCGGTATCGAAGCGATGCACGCCGCGAATCGCCTGGCGCATCTCGGTGCTGACCCGGCTCACGTCCTCGGGGTGCAGCATGGCGATCCACTGCGCCAGCGTGGGCGCGCCCAGCTCCACCGAGGTGCCGTGCAGCGCGTGCATGCGGGCATCCCACGTGATGGTGGCGTTGGTGAAATCCCATTCCCAGATGCCCACGCCGCCGGCTTCCACGGCCAGTTCCATGCGGCGTGCCAGTTGTTCCATGCGCTCGTGGTCCAGCTTGCGGCTGTGGATATCCTCGATCTGGGCGATGTAATGGTCCGGCTGGCCGGTCTGCTGGTTGCGCACCATCGACACGGCCAGCAGCGCCCAGCGGTAGCGGCCGTCCTTGTGGCGGTAGCGCTTTTCCATGCGATAGGCGTCGATCTCGCCGGCGGTCAGGCGTTCCAGCTGGCGCAGGTCGGCGTCCAGGTCGTCCGGGTGGGTCATCCGCTGGAACGGAATCTCCCGGAACTCCTCGGGCGTGTACCCGAGCAGCTCGCACATGGCCCGGTTCACCAGTTGCCAGCGCCCGTCCAGCCCGACCAGCGCCATGCCGATGGCCGAATGCTCCAGCGCCTGCCGGAAGCGCTGCTCGCTGCTGCGCAGGTTGGCGCGGCTCTTGCGATTCTGCGCGCTCATGAAGGCGATGCAGGCCGGGAAGATCGCCACCAGCGCGGCCGAGACCAGCAGTTCGTGGCCGGCCCAGATGGCCGCCACCCCGGCGAGCGTGCACAGTGCCAGCAGCGCGCCCTGCAGCCGCCGCCGCCAGGGGGCAGCCGCCGGGGGCGGGGGTTGGAGGGGGTTCGCGGCCGTCTCTGGCGTCATGTCTTGTGTTGTCGATGGCTGCCCCTGTGCATCAGGAGGCGGTCCGGGGTACGGCGGGTGCCGGTGCAACGGTCGCACCCCTGCCCAGCGTATGGCGCAATGTAGTCGTTCTGCGGGGCGGACGAGCCCCGAGATACGGGGCATGGCGGGGCGTTGTTGGGGCTGGCGCTCGGGCGCATTTTTTGGTAGGGGGTGGGGAAGACCCGATGCCGCGGGCGGTCGGCGTCTGTATCATCGCGCACAGAATCCGCGCCCCGATCCGGCTGCAATCAGGCCGGGGCGGGCCGCGCGGCGGCCGTGCCTCCGCCACGGAGAGGGGAACCCATGGATATTGCGCGATTCTTCCGCATCGCCAGTTCGGCGTCGATTACCTTCGTTGTCGTGGTGGTGGTGGCCGTGGGCAGTACCTATTGGTGGGGCGGACGCAAGCTCGCGCGGACCGTGAAGGTCAACGTGACCCCGGTGACGATTCCCACCGACACCGCCGCCATCGCCCATGGCAAATATCTCTACGAATCGCGCGGCTGCATGGACTGCCACGGCGCCAAGGGCGCCGGCAAGCAGGTCTTCGACGAGCCCAACGGCCTGCGCGTGCGGGCGCCGGACATCACCCAGGCCAACCCCGACGTCGCCAAATACCGCCCGGAGGACTGGGACCGCGCCATCCGCCACGGCGTGGCGCCAACGGGCCGGCCGCTGCTGATCATGCCGAGCGAGGATTACAACCGGCTTTCAAACGAGGACTTCGGTGCGCTGGTGGCCTACGTGCGCAGCCTGCCGCCGGCCAACGGGCAGCCGGCCGAAGTGCGCTTCCCGTGGTTCGCGCAGGGGCTGTACGGCGCGGGCGTGATCCGGGACGCCGCCGAGAAGATCAACCATGACCTGCCGCCCGCGCCGGCGATTGCCGCCGCGGTGACGCCGGCCTATGGCCAGTACATGGCCAATGCCTGCATGGGCTGCCATGGCGGCGACCTGCGCGGCGGCCATATCCCCKGCGCGCCGCCCGACTGGCCGCCGGCCGCCGACCTGCGCCCGAACGGCGTGATGAAGCGCTACCCCCAGCCGGACCAGTTCGTCGCCATGATGCGCACCGGCAAGCGGCCGGACGGCACCGACGTCAGCCGGGTCATGCCGTTCTCCTCGTTCGCCAAGATGAACGACACCGACCTCAACGCGCTGCATCTCTATTTGTCCGCGACTAAATAGAAGGGGCGCTACGTAATTAGCAGGGCCCAGAAACTTTCGTTTCGCCCCATCCCGGTGCACGCCMACCCGTGTGCGTAGGGCGGCGCACGTTTCTCGAATTTGTTCTATCCTCCGTGGGCGCCGCCGGGTGGCCAGGGATCCCGTGCCACGTTGCTTGCCAACGAGCCCGGCGGTGCGATGCAAGAAGACTAAGGGCAACGCACCCAAGGAGTTCCCCGCAATGACTACCCTCACCCTCAACGGCAAGACCGTGGACGTGGACGCCGATCCGTCCACGCCACTGCTCTGGGCCCTGCGCGACAACCTCGGCATGACCGGCACCAAGTTCGGCTGCGGCATGGCCGCCTGCGGCGCCTGCACGGTCCACATCAACGGCCAGGCCACGCGTAGCTGCGTGATGCCGATCTCGGCCGTGGCCGGCAGCAAGGTCGGCACCATCGAATCGATGCCGGACGACAAGATCGGCCGCGCCGTGCTCGACGCCTGGCTGCGCCACGACGTGGCCCAGTGCGGCTACTGCCAGAACGGGCAGGTGATGAGCGCCGTGGGCCTGCTGCGCAGCAAGCCGCGCCCCACCGACGCCGACATCGACCAGGCCATGGCTGGCAACATCTGCCGCTGTGGCACCTATCAACGGATTCGCGCGGCCATCAAGGATGCCGCCCGGGCCATCGCCTGAGCGGGGAATCATCATGCGAATTCGTGGCATTGAAGCACTGGCCGGCGGCAGCGGCGCGCCGGTGAACGAGGCGTCCGCGCCGGCAGAAGGCATCGCCCCGCTCTCGCGGCGCAGCTTCCTGAAGCTGGGCGGGCTGGCTGGCGGCGGGCTGGCGATCGGCATCGGCGGGCTCAGCGCGGTTGCGCAGGCCCAGGAAGGCGCCCCCAAGGCGCCGTCCGCGCCGCAGGCGTTCCTGATCATCGCCCCGGACAACACCGTGACGGTGGCCGTGAACCGGCTCGAGTTCGGCCAGGGCGTGCACACGGCCCTGCCGATGGCGCTGGCCGAGGAACTGGATGTGGACTGGAAGAACGTGCGCGCGGTGCTGGCCCCGGCCGGCGACGCGTACAAGGACCCGGCCTTCGGCATCCAGATCACCGGGGGCTCCACGGCCCTGAACCACTCGTTCCAGCAGTATCGTGAGCTGGGCGCGCGCGCCCGGGCGATGCTGATCTCGGCGGCGGCCCAGCAGTGGAAGGTGGACCCGGCGAGCTGCAGCACGTCGCTGGGCGTGGTCACCTCCGGCAGCCATCGCGCGACGTATGGCGAGCTGGCCAACGCCGCCATGGGCCTGCCCGTGCCGGCGCAGGTCACGCTCAAGGACCCGGCGCAGTTCCGCATCGTCGGCAAGCCCACGCCGCGCCTGGATTCGGCGGCCAAGCTGCACGGCGACGCCGTGTTCGGCATCGACACCCGGCTCAAGGACATGGTCGTGGCCGTGGTGGCCCGCCCGCCGCGCTTTGGCGGCAAGGTCAAGACGTTCAACKCCGACCGCGCGCGCAAGATCAAGGGCGTGGTCGATGTGATGCTGGTGCCCGTGGACCGTGGCGGCACCGGCGTGGCCGTGGTGGCCGATGGCTACTGGCCCGCCAAGACCGCGCGCGAGGCGCTGGAGATCGTCTGGGAAGACACCGGCTCGACGGTGAGCACCGCCGCGCTGTTCGACCAGTACAGCAAGCTGGCCACGCAGCCGGGCACGGTGGCCAGGCCGCTGGACGGCATCGACGCCTCGCTCAAGGGCGCGGCGAAGGTCATCGACGCCGAATACCGCCTGCCGTACCTGGCCCACGCGCCGATGGAGCCGCTCAACTGCACCATGCAGGCCGAGGTTGCCGGCAACAAGGCCACGGCGGTGAAGGTGTGGGTGGGCTCGCAGTTCCAGACCGTCGACCAGGCCGCCATCGCCCGCACGCTGGGGCTGGCGCCGGAGAAGGTCACGCTGAACACGATGATGGCCGGCGGTGGTTTCGGCCGGCGCGCGGTGCCGACCTCGGACTATCTGGTGGAAGCCGCCAACGTGCTGCGCACGTGGGTCGGCAACGGCCACACCGAGCCGCTCAAGGTGATGTGGAGCCGCGAGGACGACATCAAGGGCGGCTACTACCGGCCGCTGCACGTGCACCGCGCGCGCATCGGCGTGGACGCCAAGGGCGCCGTGGTGGGCTGGCAGCACACCATCGTCGGCCAGTCGATCGTCAGCGGCACGCCGTTCGAGTCGATGATGGTCAAGAACGGCGTGGACGTGACGATGACCGAGGGCATCGTCGAGAACGACTACGACGTGCCGCTGCAACTGGCCGTGCATCATCCGAAGGTGGACGTGCCGGTGCTCTGGTGGCGCTCGGTGGGCAACACGCACACGGGCTTCGTCAAGGAAACGCTGGCCGACGAGATGGCTACCGCCGCCAGGCAGGACCCGGTGGCGTGGCGCCTGGCCCGGCTGGACCCGCAAAAGCACGCCCGGCACCGCGCCGCGCTGCAACTGGCGGTGGACAAGTCCGGCTACGGCAAGAAGAAGCTGCCGAAGGGGCATGCCTGGGGTGTGGCCGTGCATGAGTCGTTCGGCTCGGTGGTGGCCTATGTGGTGGACGTGTCGGTAGTCAAGGGTGAGCCGCGCGTGCACCGTGTGACCGCCGGCGTGCACGCGAACCGCGTGGTCAATCCGCTCTCGGCCGAGGCGCAGATCCAGGGCGGCTGCGTGTTCGGGCTGTCGATGACCCGGCCCGGGTTTGCCATCGAGATCGAGAACGGCGCGGTGAAGAACAGCAACTTCCCCGACTACCCGCCGCCCCGCATGCCGRACGCCCCGCAGGTGGACGTGTTCTTCGTCCCCTCGCAGGACAACCCGACCGGCCTCGGGGAACCGGGCGTGCCGGCCATCGCGCCGGCAGTGGCCAACGCGCTGTTCCGCCTCACTGGCAAGCGCCAGCGCCAGTTGCCGTTCGTGGTCTGAGGCACGCTGGCCGCGTCGGCCAGATACCGTTCCTCACCTCCCGCCCCTCTCCTGCCATGCATCCTGCAAGTGGGAGAGGGGCCATCACCGACAGCGACACCGCTGTTACGTGCCAGCGGCGACGCCGCGCCTCCATCCTCCTCTGACAGTAGTGTTCCGCCCCGAATCTGACGGGCCTGAATTGTCGCGCGCAGTCACTCGCACATCCCCCGGGGATGTGTTGTGGCGATGTAAAACATCATCATTTGACGTACCTCTTTCAGCGCCTAGGATGGTTGTACTTTCACGCCGATGCCGCGTGATGGCGCAGTCCACRCAGACTCTGACAAGGATGTTTCTAGAGAGGGCGCATATGAAAACCTTCAAAGCGAAGCTCGCTGCGGCAACGCTGGTGGCGCCATATTCACTGCTTCATGCGCAAGTCGTCACCGTTCCATCCTCGACCTCCACGGTCCGTTTGCAGACGCTMGATCCTGCGGCGACGAACTTTGAGGCGCCCGCCGGTACCGTTATCGCGGTAGCCACGGATGATGGCCTGAATGCGAATAACACGCGGAACTGGAATCTCGTCAATCGCGGCACGATCACGGGAACCAATGACGGGATCTCCCTTGACGCTCTCACTCCGGGTGGCTCACGCTTCGAGAATTACGGCACGGTGAGCACCTCGGCAACGACGGGGGCCGGACCATTCGGCGGCTTGTACGCGAATAGCGGGGCGACGGTGATCAATCACGCCGGCGCCACGATCTCCAGCGGAGACCGTGCCATCCACATGGGCGCGCCCGGCACGGTGACCAACAACGGACTGTTGCAAGGGGGGCAGGACACGGTCATCTTCGTGCAGGGCGGGACGTTCACGCAGGGCGCCACGGGCCAGGTTTCTGGCCTGAATGGGGTCGTCTTCAGCGCCAATACGCTGGCAGGCACCAACGCAGGGTTGATACGCGTGGCAGGTACCGGGTTATGGGTGCGCGGCGGCGCAGCCGGAACGTTCGACAACACGGGAGGGACCATCGAGGTCATTGCCACGGGCGGGCTGCGCACCGCGGTGGTGGCTGATACTGGCGCGAAGCTCGACTTGGTGGGCGGCTTCGTCCTGGCGGCCGGCGGGTTTTCGCGGGGGCTTGTCGCGCAAGACGTGCAATCGACGATCAACGCCCGCGACCTGTCGATTGAAGCCGATGGAAACCAGGCGCGGGCCGCCAACGCGATTGCCGGCGGCGTGACCACATTGACCAATACGAGCGTGACAGCGCGGGGCCCTGGCAGTGCGGGTGTCGTGGCGTTGACCGCAGGGCGTGTCCAGGTAAGCGGCGGCACGGTGACGACGACGGGCGCTGACGGTGACGGTCTGGTGGCCTACGGCGACAGTGCGGGCGGGGCAGGTGGCGTGGTCGTGGCCGATGGCGTGCGGATCAGCACGTCTGGCGCCACCGCCTATGGAGCACGTGCTGCGGGCGCGGGAACGGGCACGCCGGCATCCGTAACGATGACGGGCGGTTCGGTGGAGACGTCGGGTGATGGCGCCATCGGGCTGGTTGCCATCACGCAGACCACGCTGACCGCGGGCAACGTCGCCGTGACCACGCGTGGCGTGGGCAGCGAAGGCGCTACGGCGAGGAACGCCGCGCGACTTGTCATGAACGGTGGTTCCGTGACAACGACGGGCAATGACGCCGTGGGCCTCAGCACGGTGGGCTCGGGCGAACCTGACCAGGTGGGTGCCGTGAATGATCCGGATGCGGCGATCATTCCAGGCGCGTCCGTGGGCGGCGCCTCACTCGCGGCGACCGGGGTCACCGTCAACACAAGCGGTACGGGGTCGCATGGCGTTCGTGTGCGTGGCGACAGTGTGCTGTCGTTGGTCGACAGCACGGTCACGGCCAGCGGCGCCGGCGCCAACGCGGTGCAATACGAAGCGGCCGGCGGCGCGGGCACGCTGACCGCTGCGGGTTCGACCCTCGTCTCCCAGCAGGGCGCTGGCATTGCCATGAACGGGGGGACGATGAACGTGTCGATGACAACGTCATCATTGCATGGCAGCGGGGCGTTGTTCAACGTCACGGGTGGCGGCACGCTGAACCTGAATGCTGACGCCGGCTCCACGCTGACCGGTGCGGCGCTGACCGAGGCAGGCAGTACGTCGAATCTCGTCCTGCGGGACAGCACGTGGAACCTCACCGGCGACTCGCGGCTCACGACGCTCAACAACGACCCAAGCCAGATCCTGTTTTCCGCACCGGTGGGCGGGGTGTTCAAGACGCTGACCGTCGGCCAGTACAGCGGCGACGGCGTCATCGGGCTCAACACCTATCTGGGTGGCGATGGCTCGCCATCGGACAAGCTGGTGATCGACGGCGGGACAGCCTCCGGCACGTCCAGGCTACGGGTGACGAATGCGGGGGGGCCGGGGCTGGTCACGAGCGCGAGCGGCATCCAGCTCGTCGATACGATCAACGGCGGCACGACGCAGGCCGGTGCGTTCTCGATCGACGGCCGCGCGGTGGCCGGCCCTTATGAATACCGGTTGTTCCGGGGCAGCATCGACGGCACCGCGCCGCAAGCCTGGTACCTGCGCTCCGAGCAGGACCCGCCTCCGCCGCCGCCCGACCCCGCGCCGGGCCCCGCTCCGAGCCCGGCGCCGGACCCTGTGCCCGATGTGCCCAGGCCGGTACGTCCGCTGTATCGGCCAGAGGTGGGCGCGTATCTTGCCAATCAACGCCTGTCGGGCCAGATGTTCGTGCATAGCCTGCATGATCGCCGCGGCGAGCCGCAGTATGCGGAGGGGGTGGGCCTCGTGGGGCAAGGCAAGCCGGGTGCGGGCTGGCTGCGCATGGTGGGCAAGTGGGAAGGCGGGCGTAGCAAGGATGGCGTGTTCAAGACCAGCACCGATTCGTTCCTGCTGCAAGGCGGCGCGGAGTTGGCGACGTGGCAGGCGGGCGGCGTGGCGAGCCGCCTGCATGCGGGCGTGATGGGCAGCTACGGCTACGCCAGCAGCGATGCCGAGGCGCAAGCCAACAGTGCACACGCGAAAGGCAAGGTCGAGGGCTGGAGCCTCGGGATCTACGGCACCTGGTACCAGGACGACGAGAAGAAGCACGGCGCCTATGCCGACGCATGGTTCCAGTACGGCTGGTTCAGCAACCGCGTGGAAGGCGACCAGTTGCCCACGGTGAAGTACAGCGCGAACGGGCTGGCGGTGTCTGGCGAGGTCGGCTATGCCATGCCGCTGCGCGGCGGCTGGGTCGTCGAACCGCAGGCGCAGTTGATCTACGTCGACTACAACGAGAGCGACATCGACGAGCCGAACGGCACCCGCGTGCGTGGCGCCAGTGCGAGCGGCATCCTGACGCGGCTGGGCGTGCGAACGCACCGCACGTTCGTGCGCGAAGACGGTCGCAAGCTGCAACCCTATGTCACGCTCAACTGGTGGTACTCGGACACCGAGAGCCACATCGCCTTCAACCAGGTGCAACTGGGTTCGATGTACCCGCGCAACCGCTTCGAAGCCAAGGTGGGCATGAACCTGGCGCTGAACAAGTCGTGGTCGGGCTGGACCAGCGTGTCCGGCGCATGGGGCCAGCAGGATTACTACCAATACGCGGTGCGTGTGGGCGTGCGATACGCGTGGTGACCGGCACGGCCTGCCGGATGAGGGGTCAGCGCAACACCCGGACCGCAGACTTGCGTTTGCCGCGTCAGCACGGTACAAACGAACGCAACCATCACGACACGGGGTTGGACATGGCCACTCAGGAAAGCGCGCTGACGTTTGCGCTGCTCGCCGTGCCCGCGCGCGCGGCCATCTGCCGCGCCTTGCTCGAGGCCGGCGATGACGGCCTGCCGGCCGACCAGCTCGCCCAGCTTGCCGGGCTCACCCTCCATCGCGCGGCCCATCACTTCAGCGAGATGGTGCAGGCCGAGGTGCTCGTCCTCGTCATTCGCGACCGCCGGGTCGGCTATGTGCTCAAGGCGCGCCGCGAGGTGCGCGAGGCGCTGGGCTACCTCGACAGCAGCGGACTCGACTAAGCCGGGGGCCGGGCGGCCGCGATCCGGGCGATGTTGTCGCGCGCGGCTTGCTCGGCATCGGCAAAGGCGGGCGTCAGGAACAGCCGCTCGCGCTGCGCCAGCGTAGTGAGGAAGCCCACGCGGCGTGCCATGAAGGCCGCGTGCAGCGCCGCGCCGGCCAGCCCGGTGCGCCGGGCCAGCAGCGCGCGGTTCTCCTCGAACACGGCGTGCGTATAGGCGTCGAACGCCTCGGCGGGGGCCGCCAGCCGGTACAGGTCCAGATCGAGCACCGTGGCCGCGTCGGGCGCCGTCGGCGTGTGCGCGCGGGTGTCCAGCACGATCTGCATGGCCTGGCGCAGCACGTCGTCGTCCACCTCATCCACCATGGTTTCGATCAACGCCGCCGAGGCGGCCTCGTTGTGCTCGCAGCCGGGCACGTACACGGCGTCATGAAACAGCACCGCCAGCGCCTGCGCCGGGTTCAGCGCGAGGCCCCGGGCGTGCGCCACCTCGAACATCTCGAGCACATGGGTGCGGCCGTGGTAGCGGCGATAGGGCGCCTCATAGAGCGCCAGCGCCTGGAGCACGGTCTGGCGCGGCAGGAAGTCCAGGCGGGCCAGCGCGGCCGGCCAGTCCGGCGCGAAGCGGGGCATCTCGCCCGCGTCGGTCCGCACCGGCTCGGTGAAGACTTCCGCCGTGCGCACCCACAGGATCGAGCGGTCGCGCATGGACTCGTAGACCACCACGGGCGCCAGGTCGGCCTCGAAGCGGCCCAGGCCGGTCACACGGTAGGCGCCGCCCTTGTAGTGGCGGTAAGGCATGCCCGGCACGAGGTCCGGGTCGTTCGGCATCGGTATCGACTTCGGAATGGGATTCGCCAAGATATAGACTCCACGGTTGCGGCGGATCATAAGTCATAGGGTAAACCCTTGTGTAGGGAAACCCCGTATTCAGCGCCTGTCTTGAAAACGACAACCCTCGTCCCTATAATTAGCACTCCCCGGGGGTGAGTGCTAACAGAGCCCTTGCGGTACCCGAAAACCGTTGGCCGTCGCCTTCAGACGGCCATTTGTGAATCAAAACTCACTTTTTGTACCTAGGAGTCCGTATGAACCTGCGTCCTCTGCACGACCGTGTGATCGTGAAGCGTCTGGACAATGAAACCAAGACCGCATCCGGCATCGTGATTCCCGACAATGCTGCCGAGAAGCCCGATCAAGGCGAAGTCCTCGCCATCGGCCCCGGCAAGAAGGATGACAAGGGCAACAACATTGCCCTCGACGTCAAGGTGGGTGACCGCGTGCTGTTCGGCAAGTATGCCGGCCAAGGCGTGAAGGTGGATGGCCAGGAACTGCTGGTCATGCGCGAAGAAGACATCATGGCCGTGGTCAACAAGTAATCMACGCGTCACTCGTACAGATCAGGAGAAACAGAACATGGCAGCAAAAGACGTAGTGTTCGGCGACGCCGCCCGTGCCAAGATGGTCGAAGGCKTGAACATTCTCGCCAACGCAGTGAAGGTGACCCTGGGCCCGAAGGGTCGCAACGTGGTGCTGGAGCGCAGCTTCGGCGGCCCGACCGTGACCAAGGACGGCGTGTCCGTGGCCAAGGAAATCGAACTGAAGGACAAGCTCCAGAACATGGGCGCGCAGATGGTCAAGGAAGTGGCTTCCAAGACCAGCGACAACGCCGGTGACGGTACCACCACCGCTACCGTGCTGGCCCAGTCG
Source organism: Cupriavidus sp. 05T42 (assembly GCF_056396345.1). Lineage (NCBI taxonomy): Bacteria > Pseudomonadati > Pseudomonadota > Betaproteobacteria > Burkholderiales > Burkholderiaceae > Cupriavidus > Cupriavidus sp. 05T42. The sequence goes on along the minus strand of NZ_JBFTLH010000024.1, from coordinate 38,308 downwards.
ATCGTCCGCGAAGGCATGAAGTTCGTTGCCGCCGGCATGAACCCGATGGACCTGAAGCGCGGCATCGACAAGGCTGTCGGCGCTGCCGTGGAAGAGCTGAAGAAGCTGTCCAAGCCCACCACCACCAGCAAGGAAATCGCCCAGGTTGGCGCGATCTCGGCCAACAGCGACGCCTCGATCGGCGAGCGCATTGCCGAAGCCATGGACAAGGTTGGCAAGGAAGGCGTGATCACCGTGGAAGACGGCAAGTCGCTGGCCGACGAGCTGGAAGTCGTGGAAGGCATGCAGTTCGACCGCGGCTACCTGTCGCCGTACTTCATCAACAACCCGGAAAAGCAGGTTGTTGCCCTGGACAGCCCGTTCGTCCTGCTGTTCGACAAGAAGGTGTCGAACATCCGTGACCTGCTGCCGGTGCTGGAGCAAGTGGCCAAGGCTGGCCGTCCGCTGCTGATCATCGCCGAAGACGTCGAGGGCGAAGCCCTGGCAACGCTGGTGGTGAACAACATCCGTGGCATCCTGAAGACCGCTGCCGTGAAGGCCCCGGGCTTCGGCGACCGCCGCAAGGCCATGCTGGAAGACATCGCCATCCTGACCGGCGGTACCGTGATCGCCGAGGAAATCGGCCTGACGCTGGAAAAGGCGACCCTGAACGACCTGGGCCAAGCCAAGCGCATCGAGATCGGCAAGGAAAACACGATCATCATCGACGGCGCCGGCGACGGCTCGGCCATCGAAGGCCGTGTGAAGCAGATCCGCGCCCAGATCGAAGAAGCCACTTCGGACTACGACCGTGAAAAGCTGCAAGAGCGCGTGGCCAAGCTGGCCGGCGGTGTTGCCGTGATCAAGGTTGGCGCTGCCACCGAAGTCGAAATGAAGGAAAAGAAGGCACGCGTGGAAGACGCGCTGCACGCCACCCGCGCTGCCGTGGAAGAAGGCATCGTCCCCGGCGGTGGTGTGGCCCTGCTGCGCGCCCGCGCTGCGATCTCGGGTCTGCAAGGCGAGAACGCCGACCAGAACGCCGGTATCAAGATCGTGCTGCGCGCCATGGAAGAACCGCTGCGCCAGATCGTGCTGAACGCTGGTGAAGAGGCTTCGGTCGTGGTGGCCAAGGTGATCGAAGGCAACGGTAACTACGGTTACAACGCTGCCTCGGGCGAGTACGGCGACCTGGTGCAAATGGGCGTGCTGGACCCGACCAAGGTGACCCGCACCGCGCTGCAAAACGCCGCTTCGGTTGCTTCGCTGATGCTGACCACGGACTGCGCCGTGGCTGAATCGCCGAAGGAAGAGTCGGCTCCGGCCATGCCGGGCGGCATGGGCGGCATGGGCGGCATGGACGGCATGATGTAAATCACGCCGGACCAGACGAGGCCTTCGGGTCTCGTCGACGTCTGACAAAAACCCCCGCGGGCGCAAGCTCGCGGGGGTTTTTGTTTGGGGGCGGAGGGGGCGGGGGTCTAGATCTCCACCACCCGCCCCCAATCAAACACCGGGTTCTCCGGGTTGCCCGTTCGTCTCGATATATACCCGCGCGGGTTGCAGACTACGCGGGACTGGTCGATCCAGTAGTCGAAGCTGGTGTGGGTGTGGCCGTGGATCCAGAGGTCGGCTTGGGCCACGAGGTCGGGGCGGCGGGAGAGGAAGCCGGCGGAGACGATGTCGTGGGCGTAGCGGGGGTCCAGGCTGCCGAGGTCGGGGCCGTGGTGGGTGACGACCACGGTCTTGCCGTCGAAGGGTTCGGCCAGGGTGTCCGTCAGCCAGGCGGTGGCGGCGCGGTGGCGGGCCAGGGCGTCGGCGGGGGTGTAGGGGCGATGCTGGCCGGCCTCGTCGGTGGTTTCGATCAGCCGGTGGTCCACCACCACGCGGGCGCAGGCCTGCATGGCGTCGTCGATGCGGTCGGTGCCGTAGAGGCAGTAGTCGGTCCACCAGGTGGTGCCGATCACGCGCACCGGGCGGCCGTCGCCATCGGCGTACTCGGCCACGGCGCCGTTGAGCAGCGCCACGTTGGGCGCCGCCTCCGCCGCTTCGGCCATCAGGCGGTCCACGGTGTCGAAGTTGTTCTCGTAGTACTCATGGTTGCCGGGCACGTAGACCACCGGCACATCGAAGGTGCGGGCGGCCCAGTCGATGCCGTCGCGGCCGTTGGCGATGTCGCCGGCCAGGATCACGAGGTCCGCCGCGCACGCGGGGATCGCGTCGGTCTGGTTGTGCTCCAGGTGGATGTCGCTGAGGATGCGCAACTTCATGGGGGCTCCCGGACTCGCCATGTTGGTGTGCGATCGATTCTTCAAAAAAAAGACAGCCTGGTCAAGACCAGGCTGCAAAAGAGGAGCCAGGGGGGCCTCGGCGCTGCTCATGGGGGGCAGCGCGAGGGGCTGGCCGTGCCCGGAGGCCCGGCCGTGCCACTGGCTCCTTTCCTGGCTAGTGGGCCAGGCGCGGGGGGACGTAGCCGCCGTAGTACGGCCCGACGCCGCCGCCGCTGTTCGTGACCTTGAAGTTGGGGATGAAGTAGCCCTCGATGTACTTGCCGCTGCCGCCCACCGAGGCGGTGATATGGAACGCCGCGAATGCGGTGATCGGGCCGAGCGAGCCCGGGTTKAGCGACGAGGTGACCGGCAGCAGGTAGTCCTGGTTGACCCCCACATAGTTGTAGTTCGAGGTCTTGGTACCGTCCTGCATCCAGATCTTGTCGCCGATGGCCACCGGCGACGGGTTGCCGCTCTGGAGCAGGTCGCGCGTGGCGGTGGCGCTGTTGTCGGTGGACTTGAACGTAGTCCACTGGCCCGATTCGCACGGCCCGTAGTGGTAGGCGGACCCGATGCGGAACAGGTAGGGCTTCTTGGTCGCCGGATCGAGCTTGGGCTGGTTGGTGGCGCTGTCCCAGAAGTTGTTGTACAGGCACTGGCTCAGGGCCACCGGGAACAGCCCGCCGTTGCCGATGATGCCCGGCGCTGCGATCACCGCCACCGCGGTGGCGGTGGTGCTTGCCGCTGCGCCATCGAAGACCTGCGCCAGCAGGGTCGGCACGGGCCCGCCGTTGCTGCCCGCCCCCCGGCTGATGGTCACCTGCACTGCGGGCACGTCATTGGACGTCGGCGTGATGTCCTGCGGCTGGAGCCCGGCCGGCGTGCCGGTCAGGTTCCAGTAGCCGGCCTGCACCGTGCCGCTGGTCAGCGTGACKCCGGCGGCCTTGTTCAGGCTGATGGCGTTCGTGCCCTTGGTGACGCCCGCGGTCCAGGCGGGCTTGGGATTGGCCGGGAACAGCCCGGCCGCCCCGGCCAGCGCGGCGGCATCGGCGGCGTTCTGCAACTCGTTGCGTACGATGGCCAGATGGGCGACATCCACCGCCAGCGCGCCCACTGACAGCACCGAGATCAGCATGAACGGCATCATGATGCCGATGGCGCCGCGCTGGCGGTGCCGACGGGTCAGTCGGGCTGGCGGGTCCTGCCGCAGGGTTTCCTGGCGCATGGCACACCTCCTGTCTCTAGATTTGGGCTACTCGCATAGCATGGTGGTGAGCGCGTTGATCGTCAGCGGCCCGGTGAAGGGCCGGATCAGCGGGCCGAGCAGCAGGCCGTTGAACGTGTACGACACCTGCACGGTCAGCGCGGTCCCGGTCGACGCGCACGGCGAGACGGTCAGCGGGAAGGTGCAGGTGGCGGCGGCGCCATAGGTGACCAGCTTGTTGGTGCAGTAGTTGAGCGCCACCTGCTTGATCTGGGTGTTGGTCATCGCCGGGGACTTCAGCACCACGCCGGCGCGGGCCGCCTCGCGGCTGGCGTTGGTGACCACGGACTTGTCATAAAGCGCGGTGCCGAACTCGATCACGCCGAACACCATGAACAGCAGCAGCGGAAAGATCAGCGCGAATTCCACGGCGGCGGCGCCGGCGTGGCGCGGGCCGCCCGGCTGGCGGTGCCGGGGGGGAAGGGGGCGAGGGGGACGAAGGGCGGGTCGACGCATGGCGGGCTCCGGCGGGGTCAGTTGTTGGTCACGCTGCGCAGGGCGGTGACCACCTGGATGGCGGCCGGCCCGAGCAGCACCACGAACAGCGACGGGAAGATGCAGAAGATCAGCGGGAACAGGATCTTGGTGCCGATCTTGGCCGCGCGTTCCTCGGCCAGCGAGTGGCGCTTGGTGCGCAGCATGTCCGAATGCACGCGCAGCGAATCCGCCACGCTGGTGCCGAAGCGGTCCGCCTGGATCAGCATCGCCACCAGCATGCTCACATCCTCCACGCCGGTACGTGCCGACAGGTTGCGCAGCGCCTTGTCGCGCGGCAGGCCGGCGCGCAGCTCCAGCGTCAGCAATTCGTATTCCTCGGCCATGGCGGGGCGGGCGGTGCGCATCTCCGCCACCACGCGCAGGATCGCGGCATCCAGGCTCAGGCCGGCTTCCACGCAGACCATGATCAGGTCCAGGCTGTCCGGGAAGGCCTCGAAGATGTCGCGCTGGCGGCGGCCCACCTTCCAGCGCAGCGCGAAGTTGGGCAGGTAGAAGCCCGCCACCGCCATCGCGAACAGTCCCGTCATGAATTCCTGCTGCCGCGCGGCTTCCACCTCGCCGACCAGCGCTACCCAGAGCGCCATCGGCAGGCCGAACGCGAGCACGGTCTTGATGCCGAAGTAGAGCGGAATCGCCTCGGCCGAGCGCCATCCGGCATGGATGAAGCGCGTGCGCAGCGCGGAGTTCTCCCAGCCCTCCTTCGGCAGCGAGAGCTGCGCCAGCGGCCGGGCCAGCCGCTCCATCCGGCGCATCCATTCGCGGCGGCCGTCGGGGATCGGCGCGCCGCCGGGCGCCTCGCGCTCGATCTGGCCGAGCCGGCGGGCCACGGGGTTCGGGCGCATCACGATCATCGCGACCCAGGCCGCGCCGAAGACGATGGCGAAGGTGACGCCCAACAGCAGGATCGTTGTGGTTGGCATGGTTGTCCGGGAATCTTCCCGCCTCGGTAATTGGGGTGCCTGAATCCTGCCCTACACGTGGATCCGCACGATCTGGCGCATCCACAAGATGCCCACGCAGGTCATGGCGACGGCGTACCAGAGCATCTGGATGCCGGTCGGGTCGGTCCACAGCGTGGCCATCATCTCGGGATTGATCTGGAACACGATGCCGCCGACCACCACCGGCAGCAGCGTMAGGATCCAGCCGCCGAGCCGGCCTTCGGCCGACAGCACGCGCACCTTGTCCAGCAGTTGCAGCCGCTTGCGGATCAGGCTGGCCACGTTGTCGAGGATCTCGGCCAGGTTGCCGCCGGACTCGCGCTGGATCAGCACCGCGATGACCAGGTAGCGCAGGTCCTCGATCGGCACCCGGTCGGTCAGGCCGGCCAGCGCGTCGTGCAGTGGAATGCCGTAGTTGATCTCGCCGAACACCAGGCCCAGTTCCGTGCCGATGGGCGCCGGCAGCTCGTTGCCGGCCATGTCCAGCGCGCTGGGCAGCGAGTGGCCGGCGCGCAGCGCGCGGCTGATCAGGTCGGCGGCCTCGGGCAACTGCGCTTCCAGCGTCGCGAGCCGCTTGCCCCGCTTGTGCAGCACGAACAGCAGCGGCAGCGTGCTGGCCGCGCCGGCCATCAGCAGCACGGCATACCACGGCGCGTTCAGCGTCGTCAGCACCATGCCGGCGAGGCTGGGCGCGGCCAACGTGAGGGCCAGGAAGCGTCCCACGGACATATTCATGCCCGATTGCAGCATGAGGTGATCCAGCGCCTGCATGCGCGGCAGGCGCCGCAGCAGCCGGGCCAGGGCCGGCGACTGGCTCATCACGCGCTGCTTGAGGATGCCGGCGTCCTGCCCGTGGCCGGCGCTGTTGAGCAGCGCCGCCTCCACGCGATGGCTGAAGCGCCGCGCGTGCTGGCTGTGATAGGTGTTCCACCACAGGTAGGCGCCGACCCCGCCCAGCACGATGGCCAGGAACACCGACAGCGCGAAGGCGATCATCATCGGATTCATGGCGCGCTCCTAGACTTCGTGCTGCACGGCGGGGTCGAACAGCGACTCCGGCAGATGGATGCCGAAGGCCTGGAGCCGCTCGCAGAACTTTGGCCGCACGCCCGTGGCGCAGAAGTGCCCGCGGATGCGGCCGTCGCGCTCCACGCCCTGGCGGCGGAAGGTGAAGATCTCCTGCATGTTGACGACCTCGCCCTCCATGCCGGTGATCTCCTGCACGCTGACGAGCTTGCGGCGCCCGTCGGTGAGGCGCGAGACCTGCACCACCACCGACAGCGCCGAGGTGACCTGCTGGCGCATGGTGCGCGTGGGCAGCGCCAGGCCGGCCATGCTGATCATGTTCTCGAGCCGCGTCAGTGCATCGCGCGGCGTGTTGGCGTGGATGGTGGCCAGCGAGCCCTCGTGGCCGGTGTTCATCGCGTGGAGCATGTCCAGCGCCTCGGCGCCGCGCACTTCGCCCAGGATGATCCGGTCCGGCCGCATCCGCAGCGCGTTCTTGACCAGCGCACGCTGGGTGATCTCGCCCCGGCCCTCGATATTGGCCGGACGCGTCTCCAGGCGCAGCACATGCTGCTGGCGCAGCTGCAGTTCCGCCGCGTCCTCGATCGTCACGACGCGCTCGTCGGCCGGAATGAAGGCCGAGAGGATGTTCAGCAGCGTGGTCTTGCCGCTGCCGGTGCCGCCCGAGATCAGGATGTTGAGCTTGGCGCGCACCATGGCGTCKAGCAGCTGGGCCATCTCGTCGGTCAGCGTGCTCAGGCCGATCAGGTCCTTGACCTGCAACGGGTTCACAGAGAACCGGCGAATCGAGAGCAGCGGGCCGTCGATGGCCGAGGGCGGGATGATGGCGTTGATGCGCGAGCCGTCCGGCAGGCGCGCGTCGACCATCGGGCTCGATTCGTCGATGCGGCGACCCATGCGCGACACCATCTTGTCGATCACGCGCAGCAGGTGGGCGTCGTCGAGGAAGGTCACGTCGGTCAGCTCGAGCTTGCCGCGCCGCTCCACGTAGACGTGGCGCGCGGTGTTGACGAGGATGTCGGAGATGGTGGGGTCGGCCAGCAGCGGCTCAAGCGGCCCGTAGCCGAGCATCTCGTCCTGGACGTCCGAGACCAGGCGGCGCCGCTCCGACTCGTTCACCGGATGGTTGCCTTCCTCGATGATCCGCTCCACCAGCTGCGCCAGCTCGCGCCGGACCTGTTCGGGCGGCATGTGCTGGAGGCGGCTGAGTTCCACACGATCGACCAATGTCTGGTGGATCTCCAGCGCCAGTTGCTGGTAGGCGGGCGTCACCGCGCCCGAGCCGGCCGTGCCGCTGGGGGCGTGGCTACTGCCGTTGACACCATGGACGGCGGCGCCGTTGGCGCGCGCCACGCGCTCGGGCAGGGCTTCGCCGGCCTGGCGGAAGAGTTGTTCTCGCAGTGACATCTCGGACTCCTGGTGTCGCCGTGGCGGTGCCGGTCAGGCGCGCGCCGGGGCATGGACCTGATTGTTCTGGCCGAACAGCTTGCGCAACAGGTTGTCGCGGCGCGGCTGGGTGTCGGGGTAGAGCTGCCGGGCCATGTCGGCCAGCGCGCGGGCGATGGCGCTGTTCGGTGCCAGTTGCGTCACCGGCACGCCCTGCTCGCTCGCGTCCCGGACCGGGCTGGCATCGTGCGGCAGCACATGGCTCACGCGCACGCCGAAGGCGTCTTCCAGCGTGCGCTGGGCGATGCTGGCGTGCCGGTCGTCGCCGTTGAGCACCAGGCGCACGCGGTCGGTGTGGTAGCTCAGCGACTGGCAGAGGTCGAACAACCGGCGGCCCGCACGCAGGTGGGCCAGGCTGCGGCGCATCACCGCGTAGATCAGGTTGCTGTGGTCCAGCACCACGAGGGTGGCGGGGTTGATGTCCTGGCCGATGTCGAAGACCACCGCGTCGTACTGCTGGCGCGCCACGGCCATGATGCGTTCCAGGTGCGCGGCCTTGATCTCGCCTGCCTTGATCGGGTCGCCGGCGGCGGGCACCACGTCGAAGCCGGGGCAGACGTGGGTCACGCAGGCTTCCAGCAGCGCGGCGTCGAGCCGGTCCACCTGGCGGCAGACGTCGGACAGCGTGGCGGGCGGGGTCTGGTCGGTCATCAGGAAGGCGGCGTCGCCGTACTGCTGGCTCAGGTCCACCAGCAGCACGCGCTTCTTGTGCMGGGTAGCCACCACGTGGGCGAAGTTGGCCGCCACGAAGGTGGTGCCGCTGCCGCCCTTGCAGGCCGCGAACGCCAGCACCTGGCCTTCGGCCCGACCGTTGCTGAGTGCGTGGCTGGTGCAGCGCTGGAGCTCGTCGCGGAACTCCTGGGCCTCGGGTGGCCACGGCAGCACGCCCTGCACGCCTGCGCGCATGGCTCGCATCAACAGGTCGGCGGACGGGCGCGCCGTCAACAGCATGCACAGTGTTTCCGGATGCTCGGTGGTGATGCGGCGCAGTTGGACGATGTCGTCCGCGCCGACCTCGGGCGCGTCCACGATCAGCAGGTCGGTGCCGAGCGTGAGCGCGGGGTCGGCCAGCGCGGCGGCCGGCGTGGCCCGCACACGCTGTACCACGTGGTTGGCGCTCTGGGCGATCAGGCCCGCCACGTAGTGCAGGTGCGCATCGTCGGCGGATACAACGGCGATCTTTGCCATGGCTTCTCTCCTGGAGACAGCGTGCGGCGGCCGCGTGGCCTACCGTCCCATATTGTTGAGACCGCCGGAGGCGCCCACGCCGATCGTGAAGGCGTTGGCGTCGGACTGCGGCGTGCGGAACTGGGTGCCGTAGCGGTCCATCGCCGCCGTGGCGGCGCGGCCGTCGATGCCCGTCACGGGGTCGGTGTTGTTCGAGGCATCGGGGTTCAGGATCTGCATCGCCCGCAGCGTGCGCACCGAATCGCCGAATTGCTTGTCATACATCGGCGTGGTGGCCATGCAGCCCGAGAGACCCGCGACGGTGCCGAGCAGGGCGGCGAGCGCGGCGGGGCGGAGGAAGTTGGTCGTCATGATGTGCTCCTGGTTCGGGTCTGCGCTTATTCGCCGGCGGCGCCTGCGGCGGTGGGGGCGGGCACGCTGGTGGTGGGCGCGGCGGAAGGGGCCGTCATCGGGGCCGCAGCAGGGGCCGCAGCCGGGGCGGGCATCGCGGCCGGGGCCGGGCGGGCGGGGTGGCCTTCCATGTTGCCGTTCAGGTAGACCTCGCCCGGGGTGGTCGGCCCGAAGGTGTCGGTCGGCAGCGGGTAGTTGGCCGGCAGCGGCTTCACCAGGCGCGGCGTGACCACGAACACCAGCTCGGTGCGGTCCTGCTGGAAGTTGGTGCTGCGCATCAGCGTGCCCACCACCGGCAGTTCACCCACGCCCGGCAGCGCCTTGAGGCTGCCCGTGATGTTGTTCTTGATCAGTCCGCCGATGGCGAAGCTCTGACCGTCGTAGACCTGCAGCGTGGTGGAGGCCCGCCGCGTGTTGATCAGCGGCAGGATCGACGTGCCCGACACGTTCGGCGCGGTCAGCGCTACCCCGGTCGGCGAGAGTTCGGACACTTCGGGCGCCACCTTGAGGTTGATGCGGCCGTTCTCCATCACCGTCGGCGTGAACTTCAGCCCGACACCGAAGGTTTCCTCCTGCAGGATGATGGTGGTGCCCGTGCCGCCAAAGCTCTGCGGCACCGGGATGAACACCTTGCCGCCGGCCAGGAAGCTCGCCTCCTGCCCGCTGATCGCCATCAGGTTCGGCTCTGCCAGGATCTTGACCAGCCCGTCACCCTTCTGCGCATCGAGCGCGAACTTGAGCGGCAGGTTGTTGGCCTTGCTGAAGGAGAGCAGGTCCGGGGCCCCGGAGAGGAAGTTGGCCAGCAGCCCGAAGCTCCAGCTGCCGAACGCGGCGTTCAGGTTCGCGGCGGAGCCCATCTGGTCGATCAGGCTCTTGGAGACCTCGGCCACCTTCACTTCGAGCATGACCTGCTGGGGCGCTTCCACCACCAGCATGTTGATGATGCGCGGGCTGCGCATCGGCATGCCGGTGTTGGCGGGATTGTTGGACATGGTCCCGTTCTGCTGCTGGCCCTGGGCCGCGCCCTGCGGATTCTGCGCCGGGCCGCGCGTCTGGCGCATGACGAAGGCGTTGGCGATGTCCAGCACTTTCTGCGCCTGCACCGAGTCCAGCACCGTGCCGCTCAGCACGAGGCTGTCTGCGGCGGACGAGACTCGCACGCGGCGTGCGTCGGGCATCAGGTCGCGCAGCGTGGCCTGCAGCCCGCCGGGATCGGCGCCGACCACCAGGTCGATCACGCTGCACGAGCCGCTGCGGCCCTGCACGATCATATTGGTGGTGCCCACTTCCTGGCCCAGCACGTAGAGCGTCTGCGGGGAGACCAGCATGGCCTGCGCCACGTTGGGGTTGCCGAGGGAGCGGGCCTTGACCGCCTCCGGCATCTCGATCATCGTCGATTTGCCGACCGGCACCTGTACCTCGCGCCGTTCGCGCATGGCGCCGACGCAGTTCGGTCCGCGTGCCGGCGCGGCGTCGCGGGGCGCGGCCGCCTCGGCGGCGACCCCGCCCTGGACGTTGCCCTGCATATTGCCAACCGCCGCGAGGCGAACCGGCCGGGTGGGGCCGGCGGCGTTGGCCGTGGCCATCGCCGCCTCCATGCCAGCCTGCCCCCGCGCAGGCGTACCCCAAAGCATGCCCAGAGCCGTCAACGCGAGCACGGTGGCCTGCAGTTGCGGTGCGATACGGCGCGCTGCGCCTTGATGCGTGGTGATGCGATCCATGATGTTCCCCCGGTGGGTTMGCGCAGTCATTGCGGGCAGTTACCGCGTGGGCCTGCCTTTCTCAGACGCGTGAGCCGTGGTTCAAAAGCATTCCTGATTGCGCTGGTTGCCGCTGATGACGCCGATGCAGGTGCCGGAGAAGGCTTTCTCCGCCACGTGCCGCACCACCTGTACTGTCCTGGTCACGGGGGCGGCCGCCGCGATCACGGGTTCCTTGAGGAGGGAATTCTTGGTGGCGCCGGCGGTCTCGGCCGGGCGCGGGTCCATCTGGTTGCGCAGCACCAGCGAGAGCGAGCCCACGCTGCGTGCCAGGTCGAGCTTCTCGGCCTCGTCGGGCGACACTTCCAGCGTGACCGCGTTGACCACCTTCGGCTTGGTCTCGTCGCGGTTCACCTCCTGGGCCACGGCCAGCACCAGGATCTTCTCAAGCACGATCTTCGAGATCGACTGGTCGGCGCGTTCGGCGCTGGCCTTGCTGTCCTGCTTGTCTTTCTGGGTGTTGACGATGATGTCGACGAAGCTGCCGGGCAGGGCGAAGCCGGCCACGCCGACCACGTCGTTCACACGCACGGTGATGGCGCGCTTGCCGTCGGCGATGACCGCCGAGAGGCCGCCCTTGGTGCCCATCGGCGTCAGCTTGGACTCCAGCACCGGCTCGCCGCGCGAGAGGCTGGCCTTGGTGACGCGGCCGGCGAGCGAGGTGGCGTCCTGGACCACGCCGGGCGGCAGGCTGGCCGCGGGCCAGTCCACCAGCTTCACGGCCTCGGGGGTGATCTGCTGGCCCAGGCTGATGTCGGCGGCGGCCACGGCCACCTTGGTGATGCCGTTGCTGCCTTGCTGCAGCAGCCAGCGGGACGCGAGCATGACGGCGCTRAGCCCCGCGATGGTGGCGATCAGCAGCATGAACAGGATGCGCAGGTTCTTCATTTTCGGCTCCCTTGCTCAGAAGAAGATGGTGCGATGTGCCAGGGTGCGCGGGCACGTGGCGGGAATGGCGGGGCGCCCGGCGTGCCTGGTGGCGCGTTGGCGTCCGGTCCGGCGGGCCGGGTCCTGGCCGCTGGCGGCTGTCATGTGGTGGTCTGGGCGCGACCCGGAGCCGTGGCGGTGTGCCGAGGCGCAGGGCCTGGCGTCTCTGTGTGGCGCATGCATGCGGCTGCTGTGGTGCATGGCGATTCCCCCGTTCCTGGTCCCTGTTGTCACAGCATCGGGACCTTCTCGTTAGTGGCGCGCAAGCCGGAGGCGCGCCGTCTCCGTGTTGTTCAGAACAGCTCCCACTTCACCAGCAGCGTGGCCGTGGCGATGGCCACGCCGTACGGCAGCCGGACGGGCTTGCGTGCGGCGATCCGGCGTGCCGCGGCGATGCGGCGCAGCAGCAGGGCGGCGATGGCCAGCGCACCGCCGGCCAGGAAGCCGACCACGGCCACATGCGCGGCGCCCGCCACGCCCATAAAGGCCCCCACGGCCCCCATCAGCTTCACGTCGCCGGCGCCCATGCCGCCCATCAGGTAGACCGCGAGCAGCATGACCGCGCCGGTGGCGGCCCCGCCGACCCAGACCACGGCGCCGTCCGCCGGGCCGTGGGTGGCAACCTGCGCCATCAGGGCCAGCGTCAGTCCGGCGGCCACGAGCCAGTTCGGGATGCGGCGCGAGCGGGCATCGCTCACGGCAGCGACGATCACCATGGCGACGAGGCTCAGATTGGCGGCTGCGGCAACGGAGAACATGGCGGCCTTCCCGTGGATCGGTGCGATCGATGCGATCGGCATGTCAGGAATCTGGCCGGACCGGGGCCCATGGCGCGGAGCCCGGTCCGGGGGTGCCGGAAGTCGTTCAGGCCGCGGCGAGCGCGGTGGCGATCGAATTCCAGATGGTGCCGACGGCGGTCTTCACGGTGGTGCCATAGGTCACCATCACGAGGGCCACGAAGGCCAGCAGCAGGGCGTACTCCACACCGGCTGCGCCGTCTTCTTCACGAACGAAACGCTTGATGCCATCGAACATGGTGGACATGTCTTTCTCCTTCACTTCACGGTTGGTGGGGAAAAAAGCGCCCGCTGGAGATCGGGCACAAGGTTTCGGCCGAACTTCCGACCGAGGCCAAACCGAAAGAGCCGCACTGTCGTGACATCTTTCCGATTCCACCTGGCTCAGGCTCGCGCACGCCCGGCAAGGCCGGTCTAGCGCTTGTCACCCGATGCATGGCCACTCCCTGCGGCATGCATCCTGGGCGGGTGCCGCGTACCGGTCCGAACCTCTCCAGGGACCGAAACGCGCCTGAAAGTGCTGCAAGACTGCGAGGCTTCGCGGCGTGCCGCTGGGCCGGACCGACCATGCAGCTGGCCGGTCGCTTTTTCCTCCCTGGGCGCTGACTCGCGTCACCGCCTTCCCCGTTCCCACTTGTTCTCTGGATCCGCCTGGCGCCTGTCTTTGCAGGTTGGCCTGGCATTCCGTGGTTGCGGTACATTCGCGACGAACGTGCCACGGACGCTAAGACGTTGATTTGTATAGGGGTGGGGGTTGGACCATGCGTCGTTTGCGAGACGATGTAACCAAATGTTTCTAGATGGTTACGAGTCGGCTCATGCACCCGGTTGCGGGTTTTCGCTGGAAATAGGCAGTGCAATTCCTATATGAGCGGGCAAATGTGCAGACAACCCGGCGTCCACGCGTTTTTTCCCCGGGGAAAGACGTAGAGGCCAAAATGGCCAAAAACGTTACATCCATGGAGCGCCGATTACTGCATAGACGACGGGACTCATCCGTATGGACTGGCGGTGTGGGGGACACACCTAACTGAAACGCGGTACACCGGAACCGCCGGTGATGCGTTTGGACCGCCCCGGAGCGGGCGATAGCAAGGGCCTGCGGATCGGTCGTTTGGGCGAGGCCAATTGCAGAAGAATTGTCTCCGCCACGTGGCCTCATCCTCGTGACCTAAGGGTGGACCGAAATTCGCCAAAAATGGCCTGCGGGCCAAAACGTTTCAAAGTTGAAACTGGACCCTCAAATCAACGATTCTCGTTTCGATCTTGGGGTAATGCAGAGGACACATCGTATTGCGGTGGGCCTGGCACTGTTACAGCTTGGAAACAGACACCGTCAATGATTTGCAAGCGTTACACGGCCTGCTGGCTTGCTGGGGGCGTGGTATCTTTCGCAGGTTTTGCACCACGATGGTGAAGATCATGCCAGGCGCCTCCCCGACAACCCCCTCCGATTCCCTCGCTTCCCAACCGAACCAGGCCGCCAACCCGCGCTGGCGCGTGCTCGCGGTGTTTTCGCTTGGGTTTCTGGTCTCATATATCTTCCGGGGCGTGAATCTCGGCTTCGCGCCGTTCCTGACGCGCGAGCTAGGCCTGTCGGCGGCCGATCTGGGGCTGCTCACCAGTTTCTATTTCCTCGGCTTTGCCTGCGCGCAACTGCCGGCCGGCATCCTGCTCGACCGCTACGGCCCGCGCCGTACCGAGGCCGCCTTGCTGCTGCTGGCCGTCGCCGGGTCGCTGGTGTTCGCCTTCGCCCCGGGCATGGCCGGCCTGGCCGCCGGGCGGGCGATGATCGGCGTGGGGGTGTCGGTCTGCCTCGGCGCGGCCATCCAGGCGCTCTCGATGTGGTTCCCGCTGTCACGCATGCCGTTGCTGAACGGGCTGGTGATGGCGATCGGCGGGCTGGGCGCGGTGGTGGTCGGCAGCCCGCTGTCCTGGCTGCTGGCCTGGACGGACTGGCGCACCATTAGCGTCGGGCTGGCGGCGCTGTCGTTCGCCATGGCCGTGCTGCTCTGGTTCGGCGTGCCGGACGCCCGGCGCCCGGGCAAGGAAACCTTCGCCGAGCAACTGCGCGGCACGCGGCTGATCCTGGTCAGCGAGAAGTTCTGGCGGGTGGTGCCGCTGACGCTGCTGAACCAGGGCATCTTCCTGGCCGTGCAGACGCTCTGGGTCAGCGCGTTCATGCGCGATGTGCAGGGGCTGGCGCCGTCCGAGGGCGCGCGGCTGGTGTCGGTGATCGGCTTCGCCATGATGGCCGGCTGCGTCGGCGCGGGCTGGGCGGCCCGGCACCTGGAGCGGCGCGGGGTTAGCCTCTACGCGTTCGCCGGCTTCGGGATGATCGGCTTCATCGTCGTGCAACTGCTGCTGATGGCGMGGCTGCCGTTCGTGCCGCTCGCCGTGCTGTGGGCGGCCTACGGGGTGTTCGGCTCCAGCGGGATCCTGACCTACGCACTGCTGGCGCGACGTTTTCCCGACGCGCTGATCGGGCGGGCGACGACAGCCATGACGTTGACTGTTTTCCTCGCGACCTTTGTGTTTCAGGTGGGGATTGGGTTTGTGCTCGATTTCTGGCCGTCATCCGGGGGGCGTTATCCGGTTGTGGCGCATTGGGTGGTTTGGGGTGGGTTGGTGGGGCTGCAGGTTGTGGCGGCGGGGTGGTATTTGATGGAGAAGCGGGGAGGGAAGGTTTGAGGGGCGGTGTTGGGTTTTGAGCCCAAAAGCCAACACCCCAAACCTCAGAGCACCATCGGCCGATCGTCCAACTCATTCTGATTAAACCCATCCCCCGAAGGAAAATGCTCCATCAGCAGCGCATGGATCTCCCCCACCGCATCCAGCACTGGCCGTACCGACAGCGACTCCCGTAGCCCCACCGTCAGCCCGGCGCAAACCTTCTCCCACACCCGCGCGCTAACGCACGCGTCAATCCCCCGGTCCGCGAGGATTTCCACCGCATGATCGGCGAGGTTGATATAGAGCAGCACGCCCGTGTGGTCCTCGGTGTTCCACACCTCCAGTGCGCCGAACAGCGCACGGGCGCGTTCGCGTGGCGTGGTGCCGCGCCAGGCCAGTTCCCACGGCATGCTCGCCTCGATGACCACGCGGACTTCCCCGCGATGATGCTGTTCGCCGGCGTGCACGGCCACCTGCAACTGGTGCTGGGCCTCGGCGGGGAACGCCTTGCGCGCCGCCGATGATGTCGAGCCGAGGTGCCGTAGCGCCCGCTTGAGAGACTTCTCCCTGATTGCTTTCATCAGCCAGCCTCCCGATTACCAGTTACCCGAGGCGCCGCCGCCGTCGAAGCCGCCGCCGCCTCCGCCGCTGAATCCACCGCCACCACCGCCGCCTCCGCCGAAGCCGCCACCACCTCCGCCCCAGCGGCGCCCGACCTCATACCCGCCCAGCCCGCCCAATCCACCAGCCGTGGTGGTCGGCCAGCCGCGCCGGCCGGTCACGATCTGCGGGCCGCGTCCGCGCCGCAGGATCGCTGAAAGAAAGAAAAATACGACGATGGCGAGCGGGAACAGCACGGGCAGCCAGTCGTTGAGGGCAGAGGTCGCTGCATTGCCGGCTTTCCGCTCGGGCCCAGGCAACGCCTCCTTGTCGATGGCGGACTGGATGGCCGAGATGCCCGCCGCGAGGCCRCCGTAGAAATCGTTCTGGCGGAAATGCGGGGCCATCACGTCGCGCAGGATGCGCGAGGACACCGCGTCGGTCAGCGACCCCTGCACGCCGCGCCCGGTCTCGATGCGCATCTTGCGCAAGCCGGGCGGGTTGTCTTTGGCGATCAGCAGGATCACCCCGTCGTCGATGCTCTGGCGCCCCGCCTTCCACGCGTCCGCCACGCGGATGCTGTACTGGTCGATGGTCTCGGGCTCGGTCGTCGGCACCATCAGCACGAAGATCTGGCTGCCGCGCTGTTGCTCGTACTCGGCCAGCACGTTTTCCAGCGCGGCGCGCTGTTGCGGGGCCAGCGTGCCGGTCAGGTCGGTCACGCGCTGGGTGAGCGGCGGCACCGCGACAAAGCCGTCTGCCGCCCGGGCGGGATGGGCGGCGAATATCGCCGCAAGGCATAGCCAGATGCCGAAAAAGCGGAGCAGGGCGGCGCGCATGATGGCGATGCGCCGCGTCAGAACTTGACGGCCGGCGGCGTGGAGATGGCCTTCTCGTTCTCCACCGTGAACGACGGCTTGACCGGGTAGCCGAACACCTTGGCCGTGAGATTGGTCGGGAAGCTGCGCGCCAGCACGTTGTACGACTGCACCGCCGCGATATAGCGCTGCCGCGCCACGGTGATGCGGTTTTCGGTGCCTTCGAGCTGCGATTGCAGGTCGCGGAACGCGGCGTCGGCCTTCAGTTGGGGATAGTTCTCGGAGATCGCCAGCAGGCGCGACAGCGCGCTGGTCAGCTGCCCCTGTGCCTGCTGGAAGCGGGCGAAGGCCTCGGGATCGTTGAGTGTCTCCGGCGTCACCTGAATGCTGGTGGCCTGGGCGCGGGCCTTGGTCACGGCCTCGAGCGTCTCGCGCTCATGGCTGGCGTAGCCCTTGACCGTGGCGACCAGGTTCGGGATCAGGTCCGCACGGCGCTGGTACTGGTTGACGACTTCGCCCCATGCCGCCTTGACGGCCTCGTCCTTCGACTGGAAATCGTTGTAGCCGCAGGCGCTGAGCAGGCTGGCCAGCAGGGCCATGGCGAGCCAGCGGCCAAGGGCGGCGGGCGAGGGCAGGACGAACAGGGATGGGAGGGCAGCGCGCATCGATGACTCCTGGAATGGCCGGGATCGGCAAAATCCAAGTGTAGCGCACGGCATTGGGGCGCCGCCCTGAGTGTGAAGGAAGAGTAAGGGGAGAGCGAGGCGCGCCGGGCGCGCCTCTTGGGTCACTCGACAGCCGCTTAGCCGGCCTGGAAGGCGCGGGCGGCCGCTTCCACGGTAGTGGCGATGATCGCGTCGTCGTGCTTGGCCGAGACAAAGCCGGCTTCGAACGCCGATGGMGCCAGGTACACGCCCTCGTTCAGCATGGCGTGGAAGAAGCGGTTGAAGCGCCCRACGTCGGCCTTGGTTACCTCGGCGAAGCTGGTCGGCACCGTCTGGGTGAAATAGAGGCCGAACATGCCGCCGATGGCGTCCGCGGCGAACGGCACGTTGGCGGCACGGGCAGCGGCGGTCAGGCCATCAGTCAGCTTGCGCGTCTGCGCGGCCAGCTGGTCGTGGAAGCCCGGCGCCTGGATCAGCTTCAGCGTGGTCAGGCCGGCGGCCACGGCCAGCGGGTTGCCGGACAGCGTGCCGGCCTGGTAGACACCGCCCAGCGGCGCCAGCTTGGCCATGATGTCGCGCCGGCCGCCGAACGCCGCCGCCGGCATGCCGCCGCCAATCACCTTGCCCAGGCAGGTCATGTCCGGTTTGATGCCGTAGTGGGCCTGCGCGCCGCCCAGCGCCACGCGGAAGCCGGTCATCACTTCGTCGAAGATCAGCACGGCGCCGTGCTCGCTGCACAGGTTGCGCATGGACTGGAGGAAGGCGGCCGTGGCGCGCACCAGGTTCATGTTGCCGGCCACCGGCTCCACGATCACGGCGGCGATCTCGCCCTTGTGGCGCGCGAAGGCTTCCTCGAGCTGGGTGACGTTGTTGTACTCGAGCACCATGGTGTGGCGCGTCACGTCGGCGGGCACGCCGGCCGAGGACGGCGCGTTCTGGGTGGTGTCCGCGAAGGTCAGCAGGCCCGAGCCGGCCTTGACCAGCAGGCTGTCCGCGTGGCCGTGGTAGCAGCCCTCGAACTTGATGATCAGGTCGCGCCCGGTGAAGCCGCGCGCCAGCCGCAGCGCGCTCATGGTGGCCTCCGTGCCGGACGACACCAGCCGCACCTGCTCGATCGACGGCACCAGCTTGCAGATTTCCTCGGCCATCTCGATCTCGCCCTCGGTGGGCGCGCCAAAGGAGAAGCTGCCGGCGGCGGTGTCCTGCACGGCCTTGACCACGGCCGGATGGGCATGGCCGAGGATCATCGGCCCCCAGGAGCCGATGTAGTCGATATAGCGCTGGCCGTCCGCATCCCACATATAGGCGCCCTCGGCGCGGGTGATGAAGCGCGGCGTGCCGCCCACGGAGCGGAAAGCGCGCACGGGCGAGTTCACGCCACCGGGAATGGTCTGCTGGGCGCGGTCGAAAAGCTGCTGGTTACGGGACATGGCAGGAGTTGTAATCCGATACAGGATGAAAATGGGCTTGCCGGGGGCCGGAGCCGGGCGGCTAGCGGTCAGATGCCGGAAAAGCAGGCAATCTGGGCGAAATACGCGCCGTTTGAACGGCATCTGCACGCTAACATGCGCGAACGCGACGATATTGGCAGGATTGCGCCGCCCCATGGGTGGCGCCGGCGGCGCGGTTTATGTACCATCTGCGCTGGAATTTTAATGGAGAGTGGCAAGAGCCTGCATATGGAATACAAGACTTGGATGTGCCTGATCTGCGGTTGGATCTACGACGAGGCCACCGGTTCGCCGGAAGACGGCATCGCGCCGGGCACCAAATGGGAAGACGTGCCGATCAACTGGACCTGTCCGGAGTGCGGCGCGCGCAAGGAAGACTTCGAGATGGTGGCGATCTGACGCCTGGCCGTCATCCACCCCGAAAACCCCGACGCGTCGCGCCAAAGCGACAGATCGGCGGGCCGCGCCGGACGAACCGGATTGACGGCCCCACCGCGAGTCGTCACACTTTGCGGCAAAACTAGCACTATCAGAGCAATAACACAGCAATACGTCGGGCGGACGCACGGGTCGCGCCGCCGGCGCCGGTCGGATTGACCGGGCTTTTTTTGATTGGGAATTTGGAAATCGGGGGCCGCCGGCGCGCCAAGCGTTGCCGTGCGGGTGTTCTCAAGTGAATACCGGCGCCTGCATTCGTGCGGGCAGCTGGTCGCGGGAACAGTATGCGGGTCGCTCAAACAGAAGAAAACACGTCCGTCGATGGGGTCAACACCGGCGACGCCGGTGCCGTCAAGGCAGCCGCGGCATTGCGCCGCAAGATCCTTGTGATCGACGATTCCAGCACCATCCGCCGGACGGCGGAGATCTTCCTGTCGCAGGCAGGCTATCAGGTCATGCTCGCCGAGGATGGCTTCGAGGCGCTCGCCAAGGTCGGCGACATGCACCCGGACGTCATCTTCTGCGACATCCTGATGCCCCGGCTGGACGGCTACCAAACCTGTTCCCTGATCAAGAAAAGCCCGAGGTTCCACGCGATCCCGGTGATCATGCTGTCGTCCCGCGACGGCGTGTTCGACCGTTCGCGCGGCAAGCTCGTCGGCGCGCACGACCATCTCGCCAAGCCCTTTTCCCGTGAAGCCCTGATGCAGGCCGTAGAGACCTGCCTTGGCGGCTGTGCGCAGGAAGAGGGTGCGGTCGTGGCGGCCTGACCCTGAACGCCGCCACGCAAAAGCATCCAGGAAACACACCAATGACCATCAGCAAAATCCTTATCGTCGACGATTCCCCCACCGAAGCGCTGTTCATGTCCGACTTGCTCGGCAAGAAAGGTTTCAAGGTCTCGGTGGCCGGCAACAGCGACCAGGCCATGGCCCGGCTCGAGGCGGAAGCCTTCGACCTGATCCTGATGGATGTGGTCATGCCCGGCCAGAACGGCTACCAGACCACCCGCGCCATCAAGCGCGACGACCGCTTCAAGGACATTCCCGTGATCATGTGCACCAGCAAGGGCCTCGACACGGACCGCATCTGGGGGATGCGCCAGGGCGCATCGGACTACATCGTCAAGCCGGTGGACAGCGACGAGCTGCTGTCGAAGATCGCCGCGCTGGCGCACTGAGCCGCACCGAACTGCCTGCCGGGCCTTGGAGGCCCGGGGTTTGCCGTCACGCCGCCCGCCGCGATGCGGGCAGGGGTGACGCTGTGTCCGCCATCTGCCAGGCGGTCTCTTATCCACCGGTATGCCGACCATGAACGCGCCGCGCCAAGACATCCGTGCCCGCCAGACCCGCTTGCAGGACTATCAGGCCATGCTGGCCCGTCGCCTGCGCGACGCGCGCAACCTGCCCGCCGTGGACAGCTACCTCGGCGTGCTGGTGGGCCAGCGCCACTGGCTGCTGCCGCTGCCCGATACCGGCGAGGTGCTGGAGATGCGCCAGCCGGCCGGCGTGCCGCTGACCCAGCCGTGGTACCGCGGACTGGTCAACGCGCGGGGCAACCTGCTCGGGGTGATCGATTTCGGCCTGTTCTGCGGCGAGGGGCACACGCCCGTGCAGCCGGGCAGCAAGATCGTGGTGCTGTCGCGCCACGTGGAGCGCGCGTGCGGGATCATCGCCACGCGGGTGGTGGGGCTGCGCCATGCCGGCGACCTCTCGCTGCCGCACGGCGACGCCCCGGCGGGGCACGCGGATCTCGCCGCCGAATGGCACGGCCCGCGCTTCGCGGACCGCGACGGGCGCGACTGGCAGGTGCTGGACATCCGCCAGTTGCTGGACGCCCCGGCGTTCCTCCAGGTGGGCCGCGTGGTGGCCTGAGCCGATGGTCGAAAGCCGATAGCTGACAGTCGATAGCGGAACATCAAGACGCAGTACCAACGAATCAAAAAACAAACGGACAGAGGGTTGCTATGGGTATCAAGAAGATGAGCCTGGGACGCCGGACGGCTGCCGCGGGAGCCGCCGCCGAAGCCGTGGCGCCGCGCCGGTCGGTGTTCGCCAAGGGCAGCGCTGGCGCTGACAAGGGCGGCCTGGGCCGTACCCCGGTGGAGCAACTGTCCGGCTGGCTGTCGCGCATGCCGTTCGCGTCGCAGCAGCGTACGCTGACGGTGGGCGTGGTGGTGTCGCTGGTGGCACTGCTGGCCTCGGTGTATCTCGATAACCGCCAGGCCACCAACGGCGCGGCGCAGATCGAAATCGCCGGTAACATGCTGATGCACTCGCAGCGTCTGGGCAAGGCGGTGCCGGTGGCACTGCTGGGCAACGCACAGGCCTTCACGCAGCTGCGCCAGTCCAAGGAACAGCTCACGGCCGACCTGCTGGCGCTCCAGAACGGCAGCGACGAGAAGCACGTCAGCGCCACCACGGGCACGGCGATTCCGCTGCTCGAGACCGCCATGAACTCGTGGAAGCGCTCCGAGAAGAGCGCCGGCGACGTGCTGGCCCAGCAGCCGATTCTGACCACCATCGGCCAGACGCTCCAGATCTTCAACGCCTCGAACCCCGAACTGCTCGAGGCCGCCGAACAGGTGGCCGCGATCAAGCTCCAGGCCGGCTCCAACGCCCGCGAGGTGGCCGCCTCCGCGCAGCTCGTGATGCTGACCCAGCGCCTGGGTAAGAACCTGAACGAGTTCCTCTCCGGCGAAGGCGTCAACCCCGAGACCGCGTTCCTGCTCGGCAAGGACACCAACACCTTCCGCGAAACGCTGGACGGCCTGATGAACGGCTCGGACGCCCTGCGCCTGACCGCCGCCACCGACGCCGAGACGCGCAGCTACCTCCAGCAGCTCTCGCAGCGCTTCGAGGCCGTGCAGAAGACCACGCAGACGATTCTCCAGAACCTGCCGGGCCTGATTGCCGCCAAGCGCGCCCAGCAGCAGATCTTCAACGACAACGAGGCCCTGCGCGGCGAGCTGTCCACGCTCCAGACCGCCTACTCGGACGGCGCCCGCTACCGCCCCTGGACCCTCGGCGCAACCATCGTCTCCGCGCTGTCCACGCTGATCTTCCTGGCCGGGCTGGCCGCGCTCTACCTGCGCGACTCGCGCGTCCGGGCGCTGGAAGCCGAGGCGCGCGAACGCGAGGCCGAAGCCCGCCGCCTCGACGAAAAGCGTAACAACGACGCCACCCAGAAGGCCATTCTGCAGCTGATGAACGAGCTGCAGGACATCGCTGACGGTGACTTGACGCGTCAGGCCACCGTGACCGAGGACATCACCGGCGCCATCGCCGACTCGGTGAACTACACCGTGGAAGAACTGAAGGAACTGGTCGGCCGGGTGCAGCAGACCGCCGTGGACGTGCAGCAGGCCTCGAGCCAGGTGCAGGAAACCTCGGTGCAGCTGGCTGCCACGACCGAAGAGCAATCGCGCCAGATCCGCCAGACCGGCGAGTCGGTGGTGGAGATGGCAGACCGCATCACGCAGGTGTCGCGCGGCGCGGCGGAGTCCGCCAACGTGGCCCGCGCCTCGCTGGCCGCTGCGGAGCAGGGCCAGCAGGCTGTGGAAAACGCGATTACCGGCATGAACGGCATCCGCGACCAGATTCAGGAAACGTCGAAGCGGATCAAGCGGCTGGGCGAGTCGTCGCAGGAGATTGGCGAAATCGTCGAGCTGATCTCGGACATTACCGAGCAGACCAACGTGCTGGCACTGAACGCCGCCATCCAGGCGGCTTCGGCCGGCGAGGCAGGCCGCGGCTTCTCGGTGGTGGCGGAAGAAGTGCAGCGTCTGGCCGAACGTTCCGGCGAGGCCACCAAGCAGATCGGCGCGCTGATCCGCACGATTCAGACCGATACCCAGGACGCCGTGCACGCCATGGAGCGCAGCACGCAGGGCGTGGTGGAAGGGGCGCGGCTGTCCGATAACGCCGGTGCCGCACTGGTCGAGATTGGCCGCGTGTCGCGCCAGCTGGCCGAGCTGATCGAGCAGATCTCGCAGACCACCTCGCACGAGGCCGGGCTGGCCACCAACGTGGCGCGCCACATCGACGGCATTCTCCAGGTGACCGCCCAGACCACGTCCGGTACGCGCCAGACCGCCACCTCGGTGCGCCAGCTGACGGCACTGACCGAAGAACTGCGTAACTCGGTGTCGCGGTTCAAGATCGCCTGACTTGCATAAAACCTGCATCGAGGCCCGCGCGCGGGCGCAACGGATTGTGTCATGTCATTGAATTTTTCCGTATCGAGCGACGTGGCTGACCCGGCCGCGCCGCAACCGCCGGTGCAGGGCGAGGCCGCCACGCCGGCCGCCGTGCCGCAGCGCGACCTGTCGGTGCTGGCCTGGCTCGCGCCGAGCCTGCGTACCGCGCTGGACGATGCCGCCGCCGAGCTTGGCCACTATGTGGACGAGATCCAGCAGGCCCCCGAGGCGCTGGGCGCGCGCGACACCACGTCGCTGCGCCTGGCCGGCCAGCAGCTGCACCAGGCTGCCGGGGCGGTACACATCGTCGGCCTGCGTGGCGTGGATGCGCACTGCCAGGCCATGCGCCGCCTGCTGGAAGCCATCGACGCCGGTACCGTCGCCGCCAGCCCGGAGACGCTCGGCGTGTTCCGGCGCGGCGTGCAGGCCCTGGCCGAGTATGTCGATGACCTGATGGCCGGCGATCCCGAGGATCCGCTGCGCCTGTTCCAGCCCTACGCCGACGCCCTTGTCCTGATGAAGGAGGAGCGCGTCCATCCGGCCGACCTGTGGCTGGAGGAATTGCAGATGCTGCCCGGCATCGTGCTGCCCACGCGCTCCACGTCGTCGGTCACGCGCGCGCGCCAGCGCTTCGAGGCCGCGCTGCTCAAGGCGCTGCGCCTGCCCACGCCCTGCACGGACGGCGCGCTGCTGCGCGAAGCCTACCTGCCGCTGCAAACGGCGCTGGACGATGTTCGGAACCACGAACAGAACGCGCGCCGCACCACCGATACCCCGGACCGGGGCATCTGGCTGACGCTGTCGATGGTGTTCCGCGCGCTGGCGCACGGGCTGCTGCCGTCCGACCTGCTCGCCAAGCGCTTCGCCGCGCGCGCCCACCTGCTGCTGCGCCAGTACCTGCAAGGGCAGGTGCGCGTGCCGCAGGCGCTGCTCAACGATGCCGTGTTCCTGCTGGTCAGCACCGGCCTGACGCCCGATGGCCCTGAGGACACCACGCCGCCGGCGGTACAGGCCGCCGTGCAGGTGCTGCGCGCCGACATCGCGCGCGGCCTGCAGGCTTTCCGCGTCGATCCGGCCCACGCCGTGGCGCGTGCCGACTATCGCCGGCGCTACTACGGCTGGCTCGATCCGATCGACACGCGCAACCTCCAGAACGCCGCCGCCGCGATCGAGCGCGCGGCTGCCGACGATCAGGCCGGATGGGAACTCGCGCTGGCTTCGCTGGCCGAGGCCGCGCAGCCGCTGGCCCAGCCCGCGCTCCAGCACTGCCTGAGCGCCGCTGTTGCCCATTCCGCTGCCCATGCCGGGCAGCGCAACGTGCCCGGCGAGACTGGCGCCGCCCTGGGGCCAACCGGCGTGGCGCTGTTCCTCGCGCGCGCGCTGGCCATGCCGTGGCGCGTGCATGGGCAGTCCGGCCATGCGTCCGCCGCCGAATTCGCCGCCCGCTGCGACCAGCTCGCCGCCTGCCTGGCCGACCCCGCCGCCACCGCGCCTGACTGGCTCGCCACGATGGTCGAGACCGCCAACGCCCAGGCGCTGCGCGCCGAGGCCGTGACCCGGCTGCGCGCCCAGCTCGACAGCGGCGAGTCCTGGCTCGATACCTTCGACCGCAACGCGGCCAAGCCCGATGCCGTCAACACGCTCGGCGATGCCGCGCAGGCGTTTGGCGGGCTGCTGGCCACGCTGGAGCGTTTGATCGGTAGCGCCGCGATGCCGGAAGGCATCGACGAAGCCGCCACCGCCGCACTGGCCGCCACGCGCGCCGTGCTGGCGCGGCTGGACGTGCTGCGTGGCATCGACACCCAGCCGGCCCGCGTGGCCCAGTTGTCCGAGATTGCCGCCGAACTCGGCGCGGTGCATGCCTTTGCCGACATCCTCGAATTCGGCCGCCGTCAGGCCGATGCCACCGACGACGGCGCCCTCGCGCCGCGCCGGAACGACGAGGTGCCCGCCACCGCGCTGGCCGCCGCGCGCCACGCCGCGATGGACGCCATCCGCGTAGCCGCCGGCGCCGATTCGCCCGAGATCCAGCGCCTGCGCGCCGCCTTGCAGGCTGTGAGCGACCAGGCCGCCATCGACGACGATGCCGCGCTGCGCCGCCAGGTCACCGACGCCACCACGCAGCTGCACGCGTGGCTGGCCGGCAGCGACTCCGCCGCCGAACGCATGATCGTGGCGCTGGCCGACCCGATGCCCGCCGCCGGGCTGGCCTCGTCCGCCGCGCCGTCCGCCCCGATGCCCAGCGACGCCGCCGGGGTCGACGCCGAACTGCTCGAGATCTTCCTGTCCGAAGCCGAGGAAGTGCTCGGCAACATCGCCGCCGACTTGCCCGGCGGGCTCGACGCGCTGCGCGACGCCGACGTGCTGAGCCGCACACGCCGCGCCTTCCACACGCTCAAGGGTTCCAGCCGCATGGTCGGCCTGAACCGCTACGGCGAGGCCGCGTGGGCTATCGAACAGGTGATGAACCTGTGGATTGCCGAGGCACGCGAGCCGATGCCCGCGCTGCTGGCGCTGCTGCACCACGCGCACGATCTGCTGCGCGAATGGGCCGTCGCCCTGCAGGCCGACGCCGGCACCCAGCGCGACATCGCCGCGCTTGTGGCGGAAGCTCAGGCCGTGCGCGAGCCCGGTCAGGCCGATCTGTCTGCCGATGCGCCCGCCGCCGCGCCGGAAGATGCCATCGATTCGCTCGATGCCCTGCTGGCCCACGCCCAGGCCAACGCGCCCGGGCAGGCCGCCCCGGCGCAGCCGGTCGCCCCTGAGCAGCCGGCGGCCGAGGCCGAGGACAGCAATGTGCTGCCGTTCCGCCTCTTGGGCGGGCTGGCCAGCGACGACGACCACTACAAGGTGATTGGCCCGGTGCGCATCGGGCTGGCGCTCTACAACGTCTACCTGCAGGAGGCCGACGATCTGGTGCGCCAGTTCGCCACCGACCTGTCCGAGTGGAAGCACGAGAACCATCCGTGCCCGAGCGAGCTGGCGCTGCGCGTGGCGCATACGCTGCAGGGCAGCGCCTCCACGGTGGGGCTGGAGCCGGTGCGCGACATCGCCGAGGCCCTCGAACAACTGCTGTTGCTGCTGGGCCGCCACCCCGTGGTGATGCATCCGGGCGACTTCCGCCTGCTCGAGCAGGCCGTGGAGCGGCTGCGCGCGATGCTGCACCAGTTCGCCGCCGGGGTCTGGCCCGATGCCGACCCGGCGCTGTGCCGTGACCTGAACGATTTCGGCGAACGCGCGCTGATGCGCCCGCGCGCCACCGTGACGGGCGAGCAGGCGCAGGCGGACCAGGAAGGCTCGGTCGCGCAGCTATTCGGCAATACCCAGATCCTGCAGGCCACGCCGCTGTCGCCGCTGCCGCCCGTTACCGAACCGGCCGCGCCGACCCCGGCACTGCCGGCCGTGACCGATGCGCCGGCCAAGCTGACGCCGATCACCTCGCTGCCGCCGGTGGCCCCGCCGACGCTAACGCCCATCAGCCCGGTCACTCCGGTGCACGATGCCGTGGTCATCGCCATGCCGACGGCGCCGCGTCATGAGCAGGTGGCTGTCGCCCATGTCTCCGCGCAGTCGCCGGAGGTGCCGCAGTCGGACGAATCGCTCGACGCCTCGTCGCTGGACGCCGATCTGGTCGACATCTTCCTGGAGGAGGCGCACGGCAGCCTGCCCGAACTCGGCAAGCTGGTGCGCACCTGGGAAGCCACGCCCGAGGAGACGCAGCAGGGCGGGCTGGTGCTGCGCGCGCTGCACACGCTCAAGGGCAGCGCCCGCATGGCCGGCGCGATGGCGCTGGGGCAGGCCGCGCATGAAATGGAAACGCTGCTGGAAGCCTCCGTGCGCGGCCAGCGCGTGACGCCGGACCTGTTCGGCAAGCTCTACGCCTGGTACGACCGGATCCTCGCGCACGTGGACGCGCTCCAGAACGGCCGCCTGCTGCCGGTGGACGATGCCGATGTGGTGAACGGGCTGGTCGAGCCGGACGCAGTGCCCGCTGCCTCGGCCAATGCGCCGGCTGCCATCACGGCATCGATCGACACCCCGGGCACCGCACTGGCCACGGCCGCTCCGCAACTGCCGGCCACTGCTACCAAGGCCCCGGAGGCCGACCGCCAGCGCGCGCTGGTGCGCGTGCAGGCCCGGGCGCTGGACACGCTGATCAACGACGCCGGCGAAGTCGGCGCCACGCGCGCCCGGCTGGACAGCGAGCTGGAAGCGCTGCGCGCCTACCTCGGCGAACTGAACGACAACGTGGGGCGTCTGCGCACCCAGTTGCGCGAGATCGAAATCCAGGCCGAGACGCAGATGGCGTCGCGGATTGCMGATACGCAGCAGAGCCCGGACTTCGATCCGCTCGAGTTCGACCGCTTCACGCGGTTCCAGGAACTGACGCGGATGATGGCCGAGTSCGTGAACGACGTGGCCACGGTGGAGCAGAACCTGCAGCGCGGCTTCGACCGCGCCTCGGGTGACCTCGCCGCGCAGGCCCGGCTCACGCGCGGCCTGCAACGCGGGCTGATGCAGGCCCGCATGGTGCAGTTCGATGCACTGGCCGAGCGCCTGTACCGCGTGGCGCGCCAGTCGGCCACCGAAACCGGCAAGGAAGTGCGCCTGCTGATCAAGGGCGGCACGGTGGAGATCGACCGCTCGGTGCTGGACCGCATGGCCGGCCCGATCGAGCACTTGATCCGCAATGCCGTGGTGCACGGCATCGAGCCGGCGGACGCACGCCGCGCAGTGGGCAAGTCCACCACGGGCGCGCTGACGCTGGAAGTGCAGCAGGAAGGCAACGAGGTGGTGCTGACCTTCTTCGACGACGGTGGCGGGCTGGACCTCGGGCGTATCCGCGAGCGGGCCATCAGCCGCCAGTTGCTGACGCACGAGGAAGACGCCAGCGACGCGCGCCTGACCGAGATGATTTTCACGCCGGGCTTCTCGACGGCGGACGAGGTGTCCGAGCTGGCCGGGCGCGGCGTGGGCATGGACGTAGTCCGGGCCGAAACCGTGGCGCTGGGCGGCCGGATCACGCTCTCCACCGAGGCGGGCCGGGGCACCAGCTTCACGGTGCACCTGCCGCTGACCACGGCCATCACGCAGGTGCTGCTGGTCTCGCTGGGCGGCCGCCTGTATGCGATGCCGAGCGGCATGATCGACCAGGTCCACCAGCTGCGCGAAAAGCCGCTGCTGGAGGCCTACAACGCCGGCCGCTTCGGCGCGACGACGGGTCCGGGCGCCGGTGTGGAAGCGCCGTTCTACTATTTCGGCACGCTGCTCGAAGAGAGCGCGGCGATTGCCTCGGGCCGGAAGTATTCGCCCGTGGTGGTGGTGCGCTCGGGCGCGGACCGCGTGGCGGTGCACGTGGACGAGGTGATCGGCAACCGCGAAGTGGTGGTGAAGCATATCGGTCCCCACCTCGCGCGTCTGGAGGGCATTGCCGGCGCCACCACGCTCGGCGATGGCGAGATCGTGCTGATCTACAACCCGGTGGTGCTGGCGCAGCGGTTCGTGCGCGAGCGCGGCGAGGTGACGCCGACGGCGCTTCTGGCATCGACCGACAACACCGGCGCGGTGGCCGAGTTCGTCGGGGCAGGGGATGCCCGGCCGGTCTCGGGCCTGATGACGCTGCCTACCGTGATGGTGGTCGACGATTCGCTCACGGTGCGCAAGGCCAGCCAGCGGCTGCTGACGCGCGCGGGCTACCAGGTGGTGCTGGCGCGCGATGGCGTGGATGCGCTGCGGCAGTTGCAGGAGGTGATGCCGGACGCGATGCTCGTGGATATCGAGATGCCGAACATGGACGGCTTCGACCTCACGCGCAACGTCCGCGCCGATAGCCGCACCACGCACATGCCGGTGGTGATGATTACGTCACGTACGGCCGAGAAGCACCGCCGCTACGCGGCCGAGATCGGCGTGAACGTCTATCTGGGCAAGCCGTTCAATGAGGATGAACTGCTGCGTACGCTGCGCCAGCTGATCGGCGAGAAGGCCGGCAACGCTGCCGGCTCGGTGGCTCAGATGCTGGGCGACGCCTGAGGGCTTGACGCGCCGGCCCGCTCCCCCGACCCCTCTCCCGCAAGCGGGAGAGGGGAGACAACAGTTGGCGTTTCAGATGCTCCCGGTGTTCTCCCCTCTCCCTCCGGGAGAGGGGCGGGGGAGAGGGACGGCGTTGGCCGAAGCCAATAGCGTCAAGCCTTGCGATTCACCATCGTCGCCGGCACCGACAGCGTCAGCGCCGCGCCCGCCACCAGGCAGATCGCCAGCAGATACATGCCMGAGTCGGTGCTCTGGGTCAGGTCCTTGAGCCAGCCCACCGCGTAGGGGCTGATAAAGCCGGCCAGGTTGCCGAGCGAGTTGATCAGCGCGATACCAGCCGCTGCGCCCGTGCCGGCCAGGAAGGCCGTGGGCAGGCTCCAGAACAGCGGCAGCGTGGTCAGGATGCCGATGGTGGCCAGCGTCAGCGCCACCATGGCCAGCGTGGTGTCGCCATGCCACTGCACCGACAGCACCAGCCCCACCGCCCCGGCCAGCGCCGGCAGCGCGATATGCCAGCGCCGCTCGCCCCGCTTGTCGGCGCTATACGCCACCAGGATCATGCCGATCACCGCGCAGCCGTAGGGAATCGCCGTCAGCAGGCCGATGTCCAGCGCGCCCTTCACGCCGGTCTGCTTGATGATCGTCGGCAGCCAGAAACTCACGCCGTAGAGGCCCATCACGAAGCAGAAGTAGATCGCGCTCATCAGCCAGACGCGCGGGCTGGACAGCACCTTGCGGATCGGCGGGTCTTCCTTGTGCTGCTCCTCGTTGGCGATATTGCGCTCGAGCAGCGCCTTCTCGTCCTCGGTCAGCCACTTGGCGTGGCGGATGCGGTCATCGAGGTAGGCGAGCACCCACAGGCCGACCAGGATCGACGGAATGCCTTCGAGCAGGAACATCCACTGCCAGCCGGACCAGCCGTTGTGGCCATCGAACGCCTGCATGACCCAGCCGGACAGCGGCCCGCCGATCACGCCCGAGAGCGCGATAGCCGTCATGAAGAACGTAGTGGTGCGCCCGCGCCGCTCCGCCGGGTACCAGTAGGTCAGGTACAGGATGATGCCGGGGAAGAATCCCGCTTCGGCCACGCCAAGCAKGAAACGCAGCACGTAGAACATCGTCGGCGTGGTCACGAACATCATCGACGCCGAGATCAAGCCCCAGGTGATCATGATCCGGGCGATCCAGATGCGCGCGCCCACGCGATGCAGGATTACGTTGCTGGGGACCTCGAACAGGAAGTAGCCGATGAAGAAGATGCCGGCACCCAGCCCGTAGATGGTCTCGCTGAACTTGAGGTCGTTGAGCATCTGGAGCTTGGCGAAGCCCACGTTCACGCGGTCCAGGTAGGCCACCACGTAGCACAGCAACAGGAAGGGCACGAGGCGCCAGCTCACCTTGCGGTAGGTGGCGTCTTCGAAACCGGCGTCGCGCACGCCGGGGTTCACTGCGGTCGTTGTCATGAATGTCTCCTCATTGGGTTCTTATAAGACGTTGCCGCGGGTTGTGAAGGGGGCGGGCGCTACACGCAGCGCCCGCCGTCCACTTCGATACAGGTGCCGGTGATGAACGCCGCCTCGTCCKAGGCGAGGTAGAGGCAGGCATTGGCCACGTCCTGCGGGGTGGACATGCGCCCCATGGGGATCGTGGCGAGGAATTTGGCGCGGTTCTCGGGGGTGTCCGGCAGGCCCATGAACTGTTCGAGCAGGCCGGTGGCTCCGATCACCGGGTTGACGCAGTTCACGCGGATGTTGTCCGGGCCGAGTTCGGCCGCCATGGCCTTGCTGGCCGTGATGACGGCGCCCTTGCTGCCGTTGTACCAGACCAGCCCTGGGCGGGGCCKGATGCCGGCGGTGGAAGCCACGTTGACGAAGTTGCCGCCGCCGCGCTGGCGGAAGTGGGGGATGAAGTGCCGGGCCGACCAGTAGATGCTCTTGACGTTGACCGCGTAGACGCGGTCGAACTCGTCTTCGGTGATTTCCAGGATCGGCTTGTTGCGATGGGTGGTGCCGGCGTTGTTGACCACGATGTGCACGTCGCCGAAGGCGGCCAGCGTGGCGTCGCGCATGGCGGCCACGTCGTCGCCCTGGGCTACGTCGGCGCGGACTGCGCGGGCGTTGCCACCTGTYGCGCCATGCTGTTCGCGGATCGCGGCGGCGACGCGCTCGGCCGCCTCCAGGTTGAGGTCGGCCACCATCACGGCGGCGCCTTCGCGCGCGAACGTATGGGCGATGCCTTCGCCGAAACCCGAGCCACCGCCCGTGACCACGGCCACCTTGCCAGCCAGTCTTGCCATGTTGCTGTCTCCTATATCGATAGGCCCGTCGCGGTCTTGGCGCCGCTGGCGGACATGCTGCTAGTTAACTAGTGCGAGAACGGCCCTCGTCCGCGCAGGGCGTTGGCCACCATCATCACGGCCAGCAGGAAGGGCAGGGCCACGTAGAGGCACCAGTGGACGCGGTCGCCCACGGTGTCGCCCCATTTGCGCTTGAACACCTGCAGGCGGGGCATGCCGGACGGGTTGGTGGCACGCTTGTTCCGGACATGCCAGGCCATCCAGAAAAAGAAGATGGCGAACGCGATCGACAGAAAATTGATGTTACCCATGTTGAATGGCGATGGTTTTCAGAGTGGTGAATCCGTACAGGGCCTCGAAGCCCTTCTCGCGGCCGTAGCCCGACTGGCCGGTGCCGCCGAACGGCAGCTCCACGCCGCCGCCGGCGCCGTAGTTGTTGATGAAGACCTGGCCGGCGCGCAGCTTGCGGGCCAGCCGCAGCTGGCGGGCGCCGTCGCGCGTCCACAGGCCGGCCACCAGCCCGTAGGCGGTGCCGTTGGCGAGGCGCAGCGCTTCTTCCTCGCTATCGAAGGGCATCGCCGCCAGCAGCGGGCCGAAGACTTCCTCCTGGGCCAGCCGGTGCGTGGGCGGCACGTCGCGGAACAGCATCGGCACCTGGTAGTAGCCAGACTCCGGGGCCTCGCCGACGATCTGGCCCTGCGCCATCACCGCAATACCGGCGTGCTGGGCATCGGAAACGAAGTCCCAGACGCGTTGCTGCTGCTTGCGGCTGATCAGCGGGCCGCATTCGAGGTCGAGTTGGGACGGCCCCACGCGCAGCGACTCGAACACGCCCGAGAGCCGGTCCAGCAGGGTCTCGTAGACAGAGCGCTCCACCAGCAGCCGGCTGCCGGCCGAGCAGGTCTGGCCGGCGTTCTGGACGATGCCGTTGACGATGACGGGCAGCAGCACGTCCAGGTCGGCATCGGCAAACACGATCTGCGGGGACTTGCCGCCCAGTTCCAGCGTCACCGGCACATGGTTTTCGGCCGCCAGCTGGGCGACGATCTTGCCGGTCTCGGGCGAGCCCGTGAAGGAGATATGGTTGATGCCCGGATGGCGGGCCAGCGCGGCGCCGGCCTCGTGGCCATAGCCAGTGACGATATTGAGCGCGCCTTCCGGCAGGCCGGCCTCGGCAGCCAGTTCGGCCACGCGCAGCAGGGACAGGCAGGCATCCTCCGCAGGCTTGACCACGCAGGCGTTGCCGGTGGCCAGGGCCGCGCCGACGCTGCGGCCGAAGATCTGGAGCGGGTAGTTCCAGGGGATGATGTGGCCCGTCACGCCGTGCGGCTCGCGCACGTTCAGCACCGTGTAGCCGGGCTGGTAGGGGATGGTCTGGCCGTGCAGCTTGTCCGCCGCGCCGGCGTAGAACTCGAAATAGCGGGCCACGGCCCGGGCGTCCGCGCGGGCCTGGCGCAGCGGCTTGCCGGTGTCGCGGGCCTCCAGCGCGGCCAGTTCGTCCTCGTGGTCCATCAGCTTGACGGCCACGCGGTTCAACAGGCGGACACGCTCTGCAGGTGCCATGGCACCCCAGGCGCCCTCGGCGGCCTGGCGGGCGGCCAGCACGGCCACGCTGATGTCCGTGCTGTTGCCACGGGCAATCTCGGCGAACGGCTCGCCGTTGGAGGGATCGAAAACCTTGATGCGCAGGCCGGAATCGGGGGCGATCAGGCGGTTGGCGACGAAGTGCTGGGCGTGCATGCTTATCTCCGTGCTCGGGTATGGAGCGACTGCTGAATCGGGAATGCCGCATTATCGCGCACCGTGCGCGCCGCGCAAGGCACTTGGTACTTCGGGCGCGGCACGGCTGCAGTGCTTGTCAGCGTGGGGTCAGGAGCGAACCGCTATAATGCCCGCCATCCCACAACACTGGCATTCGGAGAACTCGCATGAGCTTCAACCTCGTCTCCCCGGGCAAGGACCTTCCCAACGATTTCAACGTCATCATCGAGATTTCGGCTCAGAGCGATCCGGTGAAGTACGAGGCCGACAAGGAAACCGGCCTGCTGTTCGTCGACCGTTTCATCGGCACGGGCATGCGCTACCCGGCCAACTACGGCTTCATTCCGAAAACGCTGTCCGGTGACGGCGACCCGGTGGACGTGCTGGTGCTGACGCCGTTCCCGATCCTGGCCGGCGCGGTGGTGCGCTGCCGTGCGCTCGGCATGCTGAAGATGACCGACGAGTCCGGCGTGGACGCCAAGCTGGTGGCCGTGCCCGTGGACAAGCTGAGCCCGGCTACCGCCTTCATGAAGGGCCTGTCCGACGTGCCGCAAAACACGCTCGACCAGATCAAGCACTTCTTTGAGCACTACAAGGCACTTGAGGCCGGCAAGTGGGTCAAGGTGGACGGCTGGGCCGGCATCGAAGAAGCCCACAAGGAAATCACCGACGGCGTGGCGAACTTCAAGAAGTAAGCTGGTTCGCACCAGATCGATGATCGATAAAAAACCCGCCAGTTGGCGGGTTTTTTTATTCGCCCCGGGCAAAGGGGCTGTGATCGTTCAACTCGTCGAGATAGGCGTCGATGCCCTGGCGCTCGCGGGCCAGGAAGCGCTCCACTGCATCGGCAAAGGACGGGTGCGCCAGCCAGTGCGCGGACCGCGTGGCCACCGGCAGGAAGCCGCGCGCCATCTTGTGCTCGCCCTGAGCGCCGCCTTCGAAGGTGCGCAGGCCCTCGGCGATGCAGAATTCGAGCGGCTGGTAGTACGCAGTCTCGAAGTGGAGGCACGGGTGGTGCTCCAGCGCGCCCCAGTAGCGGCCATAGAGCGTGCTGACGCGTGGATCGGTATCGAACACGACCAGCGAACTGGCGATGTCGCGGCCTTCCCGGGTGGCTATCACCAGCAGAAGGTTCTCGGGCATGGTCTCGCCGATGCGCCGGAAAAAGTCCAGATTCAGGTAGGGCGACGAATGGTGCTCGCGGTAGGTCTGGCGATAGCAGCGGTTGAAGAACTTCCACGCCTCATCGTCGATCTCCGCCCCGTGCAGCTGCCGGAAGGTGATGCCTGCCTCCGCCACGCGCCGGCGCTCCGCGCGGATATTCTTGCGCTTCTTCTGCGAAAGCGTGGCCAAAAAGGCGTCAAAGTCGGCGTAGCCGGGGTTGGTCCAGTGGAACTGCACGCCATGCCGCATCATCATGCCGGCTTCGTCCATCAAATCGGCCTCATGGTCGGACGGAAACAGCACGTGCAGCGAGGACATGCCCGATTCCTCGGCCAACGCCAGCGCAAAGCGCAGCAGCAGGCGGCGGGCGATGTCGTCCTCGGCCAGCAGCCGGGCGCCGCGCACCGGCGTGAACGGAATGGCGGACAGCCACTTGGGGTAGTAGGGCACGTCGTGCTGGCGATAGGCGTCGGCCCAGGCCCAGTCGAACACATACTCGCCGTAGGAATGCGATTTCGCGTAGAGCGGCATCGCAGCGGCCAGCCGGTCGCGGCCCGTGCCGTGGCCGGCTTGCACCCCGTCTTGTACCCAGAGCGTCAGGAAGCGCGGCGACCAGCCGGTGTCGTCGGTGGCGCTGCCGCTGGTGTGCATCGCGTGCAGGAAGGCGTGGCGCAGGAAGGGCGTGGCGTCGGGCTGGGCGGCCACGAGGGCGTCCCAGTCGGCGGCTGGCACCTCGGCCAGGTCCAGGACGATCTCCRTCCGGTAGTTAGCCACCGGGGTGTCCGGCTGTGCACTCACCGGCTGACACGATTCCGACTGCATTCCGCCCGATCCCACTCAAGAATTGAAGATTATTTGATMCGTCTGACGTCCGTCAGGTGCCGGACGAGTCTACCGGAAGACGTGCGGCGGCGCAGCCATGGGCCGCCAGGTGGCGTGCACGACGGTTGCGCGGTGCGCATCGTAGAATGACAGGCATCACGCCGATTGCCGCGCCGGCATGCGGGCGTCCCGAATCCGAAGGCCAGACATGACTCATCCGTTCTTCAACCTGTATTCCCACGGCTTTGCGCGCGTGGCCGTGGGCGTGCCCGAGTGCCGCGTGGCGGATCCGGCCTATAACGCCGACCAGACCCTGGAGCTGGCCCGCCAGGCCGTGCAAGGCGGCGCGGCGCTGGTCGCGTTCCCGGAACTGGGCCTGTCGGCCTACACCTGCGACGACCTGTTCCATCAGCGCGCGCTGCTGCGCGAGTGCGAACTGGCGCTCCAGCGCATCGTGGAAGCCTCGGTGTCGCTGCCGGCCGCGCTGGTGGTMGGGATGCCGCTGGTGGTGGAACATCAGCTATTCAACTGCGCCGTGGTGGTGGCCAACGGCGCCATCCAGGGCGTGGTGCCAAAGAGTTACCTGCCGAACTATTGGGAATTCTACGAGGCGCGCCAGTTCAGCGCGGCGGACTGCGCCCCCACCGAGGGCCGTATCTCGCTGCTCGGTGCCACGGTGCCGTTCGGCGCGGGGCTGCTGTTCGAGATCGAGAACATCCCGTTCTTCCGTTTCCATGTGGAAATCTGCGAGGACGTCTGGGTGCCGGTGCCGCCGTCGTCGTTCGCCGCGCTGGCCGGGGCCACCGTGCTGGTGAACCTGTCGGCGTCGAATATCGTCATCGGCAAGTCCGGCTACCGGCACCAGCTGGTGTCGCAGCAGTCGGCACGCTGCCTGGCGGCCTACCTGTACACCTCGGCGGGCAAGGGGGAGTCCTCCACCGACCTGGCCTGGGACGGCCAGGCGCTGATCTACGAGAACGGGGAACTTCTGGGCGAATCGGAGCGGTTTTCGGACCGTTCCCACCTGTTGACGGCCGATGTGGACCTGGAGCGGCTCTCGCGCGAGCGCATGCACCAGACCACCTTCGGCCATTCGGTGCGCCGTCATCGCGAGGAAGTCGAGAAATTCGAGATCGTCTCCTTCCGCGTGGACGTGCCCACGACGCAGAACCTGCCGCTCGCGCGCAAGGTAGAGCGCTTCCCCTATGTGCCGGCCGATCCGCGCCGCCGCGACGAGCGCTGCATGGAGGTCTACAACATCCAGGTGCAGGCGCTGGTGCAGCGGCTGTCGTCGAGCAAGATTTCGAAGGTGGTTATCGGCGTCTCGGGTGGGCTGGATTCCACCCATGCCCTGCTGGTCTGCGCCGCCGCGATGGACCGCCTGGGCCTGCCGCGCGCCAATATCCTCGGCTACACCATGCCGGGCTTCGCCACCAGCGACCGCACGCTCGATCAGGCGCGGCAACTGATGGCCTGGATTGGCTGCACGGCGCGCGAGATCGATATTCGTCCCAGTTGCATGGCGATGCTGAAAGATCTCGACCATCCCTACGCGAAAGGCGAGCCGGTCTACGACGTGACCTTCGAGAACGTGCAGGCCGGCGAGCGCACCAACCACCTGTTCCGGCTGGCCAACCACAATCACGCCATCGTGATTGGCACCGGCGACCTCAGCGAGCTGGCGCTCGGCTGGTGTACCTATGGGGTGGGTGACCATATGTCCCACTACAACGTCAACGCCAGCGTGCCGAAGACGCTGATCAGCCATCTGGTGCGCTGGGTGGCCGAAACGGGCCAGGTGGCGGAGGGCGGGGAAGCGGTGCTGACGGCCGTGCTCGACACCGATATCAGCCCCGAACTGGTGCCCGGCGGCACAGCTGCGGACGGCCAGGACAAGGCGCCGGGCCAGAAGACCGAGCAGGTCATCGGGCCGTATGAATTGCAGGATTTCAACCTCTACTACACGCTGCGCTTCGGGTTTTCGCCCAGCAAGGTGGCCTTCCTGGCGCTCAGCGCCTGGGGCGACGTGGCGCGCGGCGAATGGCCGAACGGGCCGCATGTTGCGCGTAACGCCTACGAACTTGCCGAGATCAAGCGCGTTCTGGGGATTTTCGTCGACCGATTCTTCCGCACCAGCCAGTTCAAGCGGTCCTGCGTGCCGAATGCCCCGAAAGTGGGCTCGGGCGGGTCGCTTTCGCCGCGTGGCGACTGGCGCGCCCCGAGCGACGGGGAGTCGGCGGTCTGGGTGCGTGATCTGGCCCGGATTCCGGACTGATCGAACCGGGGCGAAGGGGCCAAGTGTGCCCATACCCGCAATCCCGAGGCGGGTTTCGGGCTAGAATCTGTCATCTTCCGACAAACACAAATAGAGGCCAGCCATGAAGCAGATTACCGCCATCATCAAACCGTTCAAGCTCGACGAAGTGCGCGAGGCGCTGGCGGATGTGGGCGTGACCGGCCTCACCGTGACTGAGGTAAAGGGCTTCGGCCGCCAGAAGGGCCACACCGAGCTGTATCGTGGCGCCGAGTACGTGGTCGATTTCCTGCCGAAGATCAAGATCGAAGTGGTCGTGGCCGAGAACCAGCTCGACACCGTGCTCGATTCGATCGTGAAGGCTGCCCACACGGGCAAGATCGGTGACGGCAAGATCTTTGTGACCGAGATCGAGCGCGTGATCCGTATCCGCACCGGTGAGCAGGACGAAGCCGCAGTCTGATTGGGACTCATCGTCCAGACGCAAAAAAGCCGGCCCAGTGAACTGCACCCCAAAAGTTGGACACCAACTTTTGGGGTGTTTTCATGTATCGGTACTCGGAGCAGTTCAGGCTGACAGTTATCCAGAGCTACCTGGACGGTCAGGCAGGCTATGGTGAGATCGCCAAACGCCATGAAATAGACACAGCGG
>NZ_JBFTLH010000023.1:0-89066 GCF_056396345.1 Cupriavidus sp. 05T42 | reverse complement strand
CGCCGCCGCAGCCGCCCGGTGCGCGGCGCCGGCGCGCGCGGCGGGGCGCGCTTGTGCGGCAATGCGCGCCACAGCGCGTCCGCCACTGCGCAGCCGGCGGCCACGCTGGCCACTGCCAACAGCCACGTCGTCCCATGTGGAATCCGGGGGGATCGGCTCATGCGGTCTCTCCGCGGCCCGACTAGATGTCGAGCTTGCTGATCTTGGTGCCTTCCAGCGAGAGGTTCGCCATCAGGCCGGCATTCGTCACCACGAAGGCGACGATCGGCGCGCGCGCCGTGTTGGT
Source organism: Cupriavidus sp. 05T42 (assembly GCF_056396345.1). NCBI lineage: Bacteria > Pseudomonadati > Pseudomonadota > Betaproteobacteria > Burkholderiales > Burkholderiaceae > Cupriavidus > Cupriavidus sp. 05T42. The sequence continues at coordinate 88,780 of NZ_JBFTLH010000023.1, read as the reverse complement.
GTCGATCAGCCCGTTGGCGCCGACCTGCGCCACCGCGACGGAGCCGTCCACCCCGGCCGTCCAGCCCTTGCTTTGCTGGAACTTCTGCAAGGCTTCCGGCGTCATGAACATCATCACCATCATCTTGGACTGCGCGCCGGCAATCAGCCCGAAGGCCGCGGTGGAGGTGCGGTAGTAGCCCGCCGGCTGGCCGGCAGTGCGGAGCACGCCCTCCCCGTACTCGCCGCCGATACCCAGCCCGGCGGCGATGATCTTGGGAAAGACGAGAATCCCGGTGGCCTTGCTGGCCAGGGCCTGCGAGCCGTTGACCGAGCCATAGAGCCGGTTCAGCGCGCCGTCCGCGCCCGCGTCGATTTCCTTGCGTTTGCTGGCGTTATCCGAGGCGGAACCGGAAGAGGTGGTACAGGCGGCGTTGAGACTGGCCAGTGCGGCCACGCCGAGCAGGGTCGTGAACGAACGACGATTCATGGCAGTTACCCCCTGGAGCTTGTGCGTCCATGTTTTGCTGACTGCGCGATCTGCGCGTACTGCGCCCGGATATACGTTGCGCTGCACCCCGGATAAGGCCAGGAATCGTCAAGAAAGACGACAAAGCGAATTCGCCAGATTCGTGATCTATGTATGGTCGGCTTTCACATTAGTGGGCGGCCTGCGCAATTGCAATCTCTTCCTGCACACGGACGCCGCCCTGCGGGGGCGGCGCCGGAGGCTCAGGGGGCCGTCTTGGCCCATCCCGGGCCAGGATCGAAGCGGGTCATGGCCTGCGCGCGCGCCGCGCTGTTGGGACCGAGGTCGGCTTCGTACACCTGGCCCTCGTGGTTGACCATGAAGCTCTTGACGCCGGTATCGCCGTATCGCACGGGCCACGCCACGATGGCAAAGCCGCCGAACAGCCGGCCGTTGACCACGTAGTCGTAGGCACCGCCGGGCGCCGCCGGTCCTTGTGCCGTCAACAATTTATAGCGATAGCCGTAGTAGCCGTCCTGCGTGGTATTGCCCTTGCCGACAGCCAGGAAGGCGGGGCCGAGCGGGCTCGGCGGCTCGCCGCCGCCCGTGGGCCAGTACAGGCCGTCGCGCTTGCCGGGCGAGCTGGACAGCTTGCCGGCATAGACCAGCACGCCGTCGCCGTCATGATCGACGCTGGCGTATTCGCGCTGGGCGTCGCAGACCGCCAGCATGGTCTGGATGACAGCCAGCTCATTGCGCCCGATACGCCGCACGCGCATCTCGTCCACGCCCTCGGGCACGTTGAAGTACCACCCCTGCGCCGACTTCACCAGCGGCACCGGCAAGGTCCAGCCATCGTCGCCCACCGCCACAAGGGCGCGGTCGGCACCCTCGGGAAGTATCTTGTGCGACACACTCCAGGCACTCAGGAAGCGGTAGCGCGCGTCCGCGCCAACGGGCGGGATCAGGCGCCGGTAGTCGCTACCGAGCAGGGTGCCCAGCGCGGCGTCGTCGCTGGTCGCCACGGCGTCGCCAAATGCCAGCATGGCGGCTTCGGGCGATGGGAAATGCCGCTGGCTGGCAGCCCACGCCGGGCCCGGCCATGGCCATGTCAAGGCCATCACGATGGCTGTCGTGGCCGCCATCCAGCGGGCCCTTCCGGCAAGCCGCCCCAGGCGGTGCGTTGATCGCGCGGTCATCGTCTCCCCTTTTCAGCGCCTGCCGCCGCCACCACCACGGCCACCCCCACCGCCGCCACGGCCACCGCCGCCGCCGAAGCCGCCGCCTCCCCCGCCGCCACGGCTGCCCGCGTGACTACCGCCACCGCCGCCGGTTCCACGGMTGCTGGCGTGCCCGCCGCCAAAGTTCGATTGCTGCGAGCTGGCGCGGCCACGGTCCATGTCGCGCTGCGCACTTTGCCCGCCKCCTACGCCCTGGAAGGCATTGTCCCGGCCTGCCCCGCTGCCCGAGCCCATGTCGCCCCGGCCACGGTCCGTGCTCAGGCTGCGGTCGCTGGCTTGTCGATTGCTGGCCTGCGCGCGGTCGCCGCCGGCGCCTTGGCGGTCGCCCCGGTCGCCCCCTTGCCGGTCGCCCCGGTTTGCTGACCGATCAGAAGCTGTTGCCCGATCGCCGCCGACGCCATCGCGTCCGCCGTCACGGCCACCATCGCGCCCACCCTCACGTCCGCTCTCACGGCCACCATCACGTCCACCCTCCCTGCCGCGATAGTCGCTGCGGCGGTCCGCCCCGCCCGAGTTCTTGCCGTACTTCTCGCGCGAAGCGTTGTCCCGGTACGACACGCCCTGCCGGTGACTGGAATCGTGCTGCCACTTGCCGCCGCCCTGCACCTTGGTGCGGTCGAAATTGCGGTCGATATTGGTGGCCCGGTTGACGTCGATATTCACATCGCCGCCGCCCCAGTTGCAGCCGCCGAAGATGGCGCCCGCCGCTGCCAGCCCCACGCCCCAGGCGAAGCCGGTGGCCAGCGCCGCCCCCGGGTAGTAGGCCGGATACGGGGGCCAGTAGTACGGCGGATAGCTCGGATAGCCCCATGAGCCGTAGACCACGGTGGGGTTGTAGGCCGGTACATAGATCACCTGGGGATTGGCCGGCTCGACGCGGATGATGGTCTCGGCGACCGGTGGCGGCTGGCCCTGCACCGGCGCGGGCCCTGGCTCCACCGACACCTTCTGCTGCTCGTTGGTCTTGAGGTTGCCCGAGTCCCGGGCGCGGGCGCGCAGGCGCTGCACCGCCGCCAGCACATCGCGCTCCTGGGCCAGGAACGCGTCGCCGAGCTTCTGCGTCCAGTCCAGCTTGTCGCTCATCGGCTCCAGCACCTGCGGGAAGGCCACCAGAGACTTCACGCTGACATCCCAGGGCTGGTTCTCCACGGCCTTGACCGCGGCGTCGCCCTTCACATTGGGATTGGCCTTGACCCAGCGCGCCGCATACACGATCTCGAGCGGATACGTGGACGCCATGAGCACCTGGGAGAGCACGGAATCGGGATAGAGCGCGATCGGCGCCACGAGGGACTCGAGTTCCTCGGGCTTGAAGGTCGGCGCCGCAGGCGCGGTGGATGCCGGCGGCGCGGCGGGTGCAGGGGTCTGCGCCGCCGGGACACCGGGTGCGGTGAACATGGCAAGCCACGCCACGGCGACCAGAACGCGCGCGCAGGACATCAGTCGCTCGAGCCAACGAGCCATGGCTGCCTCCTCTCTCCGGGAAGCGGTTTGCAATCTCCGCGATGCCGGACTATGTTCGTAGCACCTCTTGCGTAGCCGTAACGCTTGCTTTTCCCGGGGCAAGCATTCCCATTCTCGACGCCGTCGGCGCCAATTTGTATTGGCCTTTGGACTTGGCCAGCGCGGGCGGCCTGCCCTTCCCCGGGAGACATGCATGACCGCTGCCGCACGCGTGCTGGCCCGGGTGGCGATGGTCACGATGGTGGCAGCCGCGCTGCTGTCCGGCTGCGCCAGCCTGCCCCCGGCGGACGGTGAACCGAGCCACGCGATGACAGACACCGCGCAAACCACGCTCGGCCGCCTCGCCGCGCAGCGTCGCCCTGACCCGCCAGACCAGAGCGCCTTCCACCTGCTGGCGGACAACGTCGACGCGCTGATCGCCCGCGTGCTGCTGACGGAAAAGGCCGAGCGCTCGCTCGACCTCCAGTACTACATCTGGCACGACGACGCCACCGGCCGATCCCTGGCCCATGCCGTGCTGCGCGCGGCGGACCGGGGCGTGCGCGTGCGCGTGCTGCTGGACGACATCGGCGTGGGCGCCGACGACAACCTGCTGCTGGCCGTGGACGCCCATCCAGCCATCGAGGTGCGCATCTTCAACCCGGTGGCCAGCCGCGCCTTCCGGCGTGCGGGCGCGCTGCTGGACTTCTCGCGCGTGAACCGGCGCATGCACAACAAGGCGCTGATCGCCGATAACCAGGCCGCCATCGTCGGCGGGCGCAATATCGGCGACGAGTACTTCGGCGCATCGCCCGCCGTCAGCTTTGGCGATCTGGACGTGCTGACGCACGGCCCCATCGTGCGCGAGGTCTCCGGCGCGTTCGACGCCTACTGGAACAGCGAGGCGGCCTATCCGGTGGGCACGCTGACCGGCCGCAGCGCCGACCCGGAAGCCGTGGCCGCGCTACGCGAGCGGCTGGATGCGCTGGCGGCGGCCCAACAGGACCACCCCTACGCCGTGCACGCGCGCGAGCGGCTCCAGCAGGTACTCGCCGAGCCGCCCGCCGTCGCCGCATGGGRCCGCGCCGMGCTGCTCTACGACGATCCCGGCAAGATCACGCGCGCTGCCGAGGACACGGCCGGCCATCTGGTGCCCCAGTTGCGCGCGCTGGACGTGCAGCCGCAGCGCACGCTGCTGATCGTCTCGCCCTACTTCGTGCCCGGCGAGGCCGGCGTGGCGTGGCTGCGCACGCTGCGCGAGCGCGGCGTGGCCGTGACGGTGCTGACCAACTCGCTCGCCGCCACCGACGTGGCCGCCGTGCACGCCGGCTACAAGCGCTACCGCGAGACGCTGCTGCGCATGGGCGTGGTGCTGTACGAGGTCAAGCCGATGCACGACCCCGAAGCCGCGGCGGGAACATCGGCAAAATCGACCAAATCGGGCAATACCAAGCTGTCGGCGTTCGGCAGCTCGCGCGCGTCGCTGCACGCCAAGACCTTCGTGGCCGACGACAGCGCCGTCTTTATCGGCTCGATGAACCTGGACCCGCGCTCGGTGCAGCTCAACACGGAGCTGGGCGTGGTCTGCGTGAGCCCGGCGCTGGCCGCGCAGGTGGCCGGCGCGATCCTGCCGAATCTGGGGCGCATTGCGTGGCGGCTCGCGGAGGAGGACGACCCCGAACGGGGCCGCCAACTGATCTGGATCGACGAGGCGAACCCGGACGCCGCCCCGCTGACCACGGAGCCCGAGTCCTCCGTGCTGCGGCGCGTCGGCGTGTGGTTCATGGGGCTGTTTCCCATCGAATCGCAGTTGTGAAGTGACTGCCGCGCCCGTCCTGCAGGGCAGGTTCGCGTTTTCCCGATCTGTCCCGAAATGAAAAAGGATTGTCCCCGACAGTMAAATCGGCAGCGCCCGTTCCGCCAATACTCCGACCCGGTTGCACATAACTCGAACCGAGACACGGAGACAACATGAAGGCCAGGAATATTGCCGCAGCGGCGCTGATGACCACTGCGGGAACGGGTGCAGTACAAGCACAATCGGCGGTCACGCTATATGGCGTGGCCGACGTGAACGTCGAATACGCGAATCACGTGGGCGCGGTGCCGGTCGCCACGAACCAGTTCAACCGCGGGCAGGGTCACGACGTGGTACGCATGAACTCGGGCGGCCTMGCCGGCTCCCGTTGGGGTATTCGCGGCACCGAGGACCTCGGTGGCGGCGCGAAGGCCATGTTCGTGCTGGAGTCGGGCTTCAGCCTGGACTCGGGCACGCTGCAGCAGTCGGGCCGGATGTTCGGACGTCAGGCGTTTGTCGGCCTGCAGCGCACGGGACTCGGGCAGATCACCTTCGGGCGCCAGTACACGTCGATGTTCGAGGCGCTCGCCAACTTCTCGCCCACCGCCTACGCCACCCAGTACGAGCCGGTGGTGCTGCAGTCGGGCGCCAACTTCCGCGAAGACAACACCATCAAGTACACGGGCCAGTTCGGCCCGGTCACGGCGCTGGCGCACTGGTCCTTCGGCACCGGCCTGGCGCTGCCGGCCACGGTGGGTGTGGCCACGCCGATCGGCGGCAACGGCGAAGTGCCGGGCTCGTTCCGGCGCGACACCGCCTACGGCGCGGCCGTGGCCTACGCGGCCGGCCCGTTCGGGGTCACCGTCGGCTATGACCAGTGGAACCCGACCATCGGCACCAGCAGCGGCACGCTGCGCAAGGCGGCCATCGGCGGCAGCTACGGCTTTGGCGATGCCAAGATCATGGCCGGCTACCGCTGGGGCCAGAACAAGAACGCGGGCGGCACGGTGATCCAGCGCGACGACCTGTACTGGATCGGCGCGCTCTACCAACTCACGCCGGCCGTCGGCCTGACGCTCGAGTATCACTACGACGATCTCAAGAGCCTGGCCGGCGCGACGCAGCTCGCCAACCCGTGGCAGATCGGCTTCGTGGCCAACTACGCGTTCTCCAAGCGCACGGACGTGTACCTGACCACCGCCTACGCCAAGAATGCCGGCCTGATGCTCGAATCGCTGGCCACGGTCTACGCCAACAGCCTCTCGCTCGGCAACAGCTACGCGCTGGGCAATGGCGAACGGTCGATGATCGGCGCCGCCGTGGGCATCCGCCACCGCTTCTGAGCCCCGTGCTCAAACCGCCGCCAGCCCCTCAGCCGGCGGTGGTCGTTTTTGCCTCCGCCTTGCCCATGCGCCTGGCCGTGACGCTACAGCCGAAGCGGCCGCAGAACCAGCGCGAAAAAGCACTGAGCGATGAAAACCCAAGCAGCGTGGCCACTTCCGAGAGTGGCCGCGTGGCGTTGTCGATGTAGCGCAGCACGAGGTCCGCGCGCKCCGCATCGAGCACATCGGAATACGTCGTCTTTTCCTGGGCCAGCCGCCGGTGCACGGTGCGCCGATCCACGCTGAGGTGCTGGGCCACGCGGTCCACCGTGCACAGGCCGGTGGGCAGCAGCGCGTAGATCAGCTTGCGCACCTGGTCCTGCATCGTCGCGGACGACTGCGCCAGCAGCGTGCCGAGGTACTGCTTCACCTGCCGCGCCATCACCGGGTCGTAGGATGGCAGCGGCGCCTCCAGGTCCGCCGCCTGGCAGACGATGCCATCGAAATCCTGCCCGTAGTCCGCCGGCATGCCGAACAGCTGCAGCGACGTGGCCGTGCTGGCCGGCGCCGCGTGCGTGAAACTGATGCTGCGCGGCCGCCACCCGGTGCCCAGGAACAGCCGCAGCATGCGGAACATCACCCCCACTGCGAGATCGGAGGCCTGGCGCATCGTGCCGGGCCGCTCGCTCAGAATCTGCAGCCGGATCACTACCAGCGGCCCCGCCTCTTCCACCCACATCCCCAGCGCCTCGTTCTGCAGGTCCATATAGCGAACCATCGACACCAGCGCCTCGCGCAGCGTGGGTGCCTCGCGCACCACGAAGGCCAGCGGGCCCAGGTTCGAGAACTCGCGCAGCGCCGCCATGCGCAGGCCAAAGTCGTCCACGCCGGCCGCTTGCGCCGAGGCATCGAGCAGCCCGCCGACCAGTTCGGCCCGGATGCGCAAGTCGGGATCCAGCAACGCGGAACGGGCGATGCGCGCCGCGCGCAACTGCTGGTAGGGGTCGAGCCCGACGGCCCGCGCCACATCCACGTAATGGGTCAGGCTGGCGCCGCGCAACGTATAGGACATAGGCACATAGAAGGATGGATGCGTGCTTTCCCGGGGTGTCCCCACAGGTTAATTCAATGTCCCGTCATGTCAAACCGCGTATACCCGCTGGCCGATACTTCGGACACCGGCGCCCCGCGTGCCGTCCGCACATTCCCACCGCACCCAGCGAGGAGACAACATGCAATTTCTTGACGATTCCCTTCACCCCGAGACCATGGACAAAGTGGTCATCACCGTGGCGCCGTACGGCCCCGAGTGGATGCCCGAAGACTTCCCGGAAGACATCCCCGTCACCATGGAAGCCCAGATCCAGAAAGCCGTGGATTGCTACGAAGCCGGCGCCACCGTGCTGCACCTGCACGTGCGCGAACTCGACGGCAAGGGCTCCAAGCGCCTGTCCAAGTTCAACGAGCTGATCGCCGGCGTGCGCAAGGCCGTGCCGGACATGATCATCCAGGTGGGCGGGTCGATCTCGTTCGCACCGGAAGACGAAGGCGAATCCGCCAAATGGCTCTCGGACGACACGCGCCACATGCTGGCCGAACTCACGCCGAAGCCCGACCAGGTGACCGTGGCCATCAACACCACGCAGATGAACATCATGGAGCTGCTGTACCCCGAGTACGTCGCGGGCACCTCGCTCGAGAACCCGGCGTACCAGGCGGCCTACAGCGAGATGACCGTGCCGGCCGGCCCGGCCTGGGTGGCCGAGCACCTGCGCCGCCTGCAACGCGCCGGCGTGCAGCCGCACTTCCAGCTGACCGGCATGCATGCGCTGGAGACGCTCGAGCGCCTGGTGCGCGCCGGGGTCTACCTGGGTCCGCTGAACCTGACCTGGATCGGCATCGGCGGCGGCTTCGACGGCCCCAACCCGTTCAACTTCTTCAACTTCATCCACCGCGCGCCGGATGGCTGCACGCTGACGGCCGAGTCGCTGCTCAAGAACGTGCTGCCGTTCAACATGATGGCGATGGCGATGGGCCTGCACCCGCGCTGCGGCATCGAGGACACCATCATCGACCAGCACGGCAATCGCATGAGTTCGGTGCAGCAGATCCAGCAGTGCGTGCGCGTGGCCAAGGAACTGGGCCGCGAGATCGCCACCGGCAAGGAAGCCCGCGCGATCTACCGCATCGGCACCTGGTACGACAGCGCCGAAGAGACGCTGCGCGCGCACGGCATGGCCCCGAACCGCCGGGCCGGCGAGCGCAACCTGCCGCGCCGTCCCGCCTGATACTGGCTGACGCACGACATGGACGCACTGACCGATCCCTGCATCAATATCTGCCGCATGGACCTGTCCGGCCAGTTCTGCCAGGGGTGTCGCCGTACCCCCCTGGAGATCGGCCGCTGGCCCCGCATGACGCTGCTGGAGCGCGCCGCCACGCTGGCGGCCATCGCCCAGCGCCGCAATCCCGGCAGTTCCAGCAGTTCCGGCAATACCTGCAGCCCCTGCAACCCCTGCAATACGGGAACAAGACACGCCGCCTGAGCGTGCCTGCCCTACTATTCCAATACATCGAACGGAGACAAGCATGGCCCAACGCCTTGCCCACCTGATACCGCGGCGCACCGCCGTGGCTGTCCTGCTCGCGCTGGCCATGCCGGCCGCGTTTGCGTGGACCAACAAGCCGGTACGCATGCTCGTGCCGGCCCCCGCTGGCGGCACCATGGACGTGGTCGCCCGCCTGCTGGCGGAGCAGCTTTCCGCCGATCTCGGCCAGCCGGTCGTGGTCGACAACAAGCCCGGCGCGGGCGGCGGCATCGCCATCCACACGCTGATCGCCGCACCGGCCGATGGCCAGACMATCATGGTCACGGCCAGCAACGTGCTGACCGAGATCCCGCACGTGCTGAAAAGCAACTTCGATCCGCTCAAGGACATCCGCCCCGTGGCCGCCATCGCGCGTTCGCGGTTGCTGATGGTCGGCGCGCCGCAACTGCCGGCCAAGGACTTCAAGAGCCTGGTCAGCTACGCCAAGGCGCATCCGGGCAAGCTCGGCTTTGCTTCGTACAGCGCCGGCACGGCCTCTCACTACGCGGGGATGATCGTCAACCAGAAGACCGGCATCGACCTCCAGCACGTGCCGTTCGCGGGTTCCGGCCCGGCCCTGACGCAAGTCATGGGCGGCCAGATCGCCGTGATGTACGACGGCATGGTCACCTCGCTGCCGCTGATCAAGGCCKGCAAGCTCCAGCCCTACGCGCTGGCCGCCAAGACGCGCTCGCCACTRCTGCCTGACGTGCCGACCTTCGCCGAACTCGGCTATCCGGACGTCGACTTCAGCAACTGGATCGGCGTGGTGGCCTCGGGCCAGATGCCGGAAGACCTGGCGCGCAAGATCCAGACCGCCGTCGACAAGGCCGCGCAGACCCCCAAGGTCCGCGCCCGCATGGAAGCCCTCGGCTACGAGCCCATCGCCGAACTGCCGCTACCGCAACTGAGCCAGTCCGTGCGCGCCGAGTTCGACCGCAACGCAGGCATCGTGAAGACGTTCAATATCCAGCCTTGATCCAATCCCGCCCGATCCGATCGGGCAATGAGTAAGGCCAGCCTCGCGGCTGGCCTTTTTGCTGCTCTCCTCCCCCGGCCGGGGTCAGCCTTGCGCGGACTCGCGCAGCTGCTTCTTGTTGATCTTGCCGACGCTGGTCTTGGGGATCTCCGCCACGAAGACGATGCGGTCCGCCTCCGGCACGGCGAACTTGCTGAGGCGGTTGCCGGCCACATGGTCCAGCAGGCGCTGGCGGATATCGGCCGCATCCACCGCGTGGCCGGGCTGGCCAACCACGAAGGCCATCGGCCGCTCGCCCCAGCGTGCGTCCTGCACGCCGATCACTGCGCACTCGCGCACGCCGGGCACCTGCGCCACCAGCCCCTCCACCTCGAGCGACGACACCCACTCGCCGCCGGTCTTGATCACGTCCTTGATGCGGTCGACGATGCGGACGCCGCCATCCGCGCCCATCACGGCGATGTCCTGCGTATGCAGGTAGCCGCCGGCCCACAGCGCTTCGGAGGCCTCCGGCTTGCCGTGGTACGACTCGGTCAGGTACGGCGCGCGCAGCACGATCTCGCCCTGGTGGCGGCCATCGTGCGGCACGTCGCGCATCTGTTCGTCCACGATACGGAAGTCGACCATCGCCACCGGTCGCCCCGTGGCGCAGCGCATGGCGATCTCGGCTTCGCGGCTGGCCGGACGGACACCGGGCGCGAGCTGGGCCAGCGCGACGATCGGCCCGGTCTCGGACATGCCGTAGCCCGAGAACACGTCGATGCCGGCATCGAGCGCCGCCGCGCACAGCGCCGGCTGGAGGGCCGAGCCGCCGATGATGACGCGCCAGTCGGACAGGTCCTGCCCGGTCTCGCCGGCGGTCTGCAGCAGCATCTGGAGGATGGTCGGCACGCAGTGCGAGAACGTCACGCCCTCGGACGCACGCAGCGCCAGCAGCTGCGCCGGCACGTAGCGGCCCGGCAGCACCGTCTTCAGCCCCAGCAGGATGGCCACGTACGGGATGCCCCACGCCAGCACGTGGAACATCGGCGTGATCGGCATGTACACGTCTTCGCGGTGCAGGCGCTGGCCCGTACGCGGTGAGCACAGCGTGGTGGCCGTGGTCAGCGCGTGCAGCACGATATGACGATGGCTGTACGACACGCCCTTGGGGTCGCCCGTGGTGCCGGTGGTGTAGAACATCGCCGCGCGGGTGTTCTCGTCGAACTCCGCGAACGGGTAGTCCGGCGAGGCCGCCGCGAGCAGCGCCTCGTACTCGCCGTCGAGCGGCAGCGTGGTGGCCGGCGCCGGCTCGCCATCGGCCATCAGCACGAAGCGCTTGACGCCGGTTAGCTGGTCGCGGATCTCCTCGAGCAGCGGCAGGAAGTCACGGTGCACGAGCACGATCTCGGCCTGCGAGTCGTTGAGCGTGTACAGGATCTGCGCCGGCGAAAGCCGCACGTTCACGGTGAACAGCGTGGCGCCCATCATCGGCACGCCGAAATAGCATTCCAGGTAGCGGTGGCTGTCCCAGTCCATCACGGCCACGGTGCTGCCGTGGCGGGCACCCAGCGCGCCCAGCGCCGAGGCCAGCTGGCCGATGCGGCCGCGGAACGCCCGGTAGGTGTAGCGTGTGGTGCCCTGGTAGGTGATCTCCTGCTCCGGGCTCAGGCTCAGCGCGTTGACGAGCAACTGGCTGACCAGCAGCGGGTAGGCGTAGGCCGAAGGGGTGGAGACGATGCGGGCATCGGTCTTGAAATCTGTCATGTGAGGCATCTCGCGGTCAGTCAGTAAGGCACGTCACCGACGATGCCGGCGCGCTCCATCTTGCGCACGGTAGGCGCGTAATCCTGCACGGCGTAGTGCTGCGTGCAGCGGTTGTCCCAGATCGCCACGCTGTTGCGCGTCCAGCGCCAGCGCACCTGGAACTCGGGAACCTCGGCCTGCGCGCACAGGTATTGCAGCAGGTCGCCCGAGCCGGGCATGAAGTCCTTGCCGAAGCGGACGGTGTCGCCCCGGTGATAGTTGACGAAGTGCGAGGTGAAGGCGTTGACGAACAGCACGGGCTCGCTGGTTTCCGGGTGGATGCGCACCACCGGGTGCTCCACCATCGGGAACTGGGCCGCCAGGGCGGCGCGCTTCTCCGGCGGCATATTGGCGCCGAAGGTGTGCTCGATGCTGTGCTTGGCGCGAAGGCCGTGAATGCGGATCTTGATGTCGTCCGGCAGCCGGCGGTACGCCTCGGCCATGTTCACCCAGATCGTGTCGCCGCCCACGGGCGGGGTTTCCACGCAGCGCAGCACGCAGCCCATCGGCGGCGCGGCGCGCCAGGTGGCGTCGCAGTGGAACGAGTTCTCGTAGTGCTCCACCTTGCTGTCGGGCGACTTGTAGATGCGCACCAGGCCGGGGTGCTCCGGGTCGCTGCCGACCACCGGGTGGTCCTCCAGCTCGCCAAAGCGGCGCGCGAAGGCCACGTGCTCGGCCCGGGTGATGTCCTGGTCGCGCAGGAACAGCACCTTGTGCTGGAGCAGCGCCGACTTGATCTCGGCAAACAGGCCGGCATCGCGCGACGCCTCGCCCAGGTTGACGCCGGACAGTTCGGCGCCGATATGGCAGGTCAGGGGTTCCACTCGCATGGCGGTCTCCTTCAAATCACGAAAATCGACGAACCGGTCGTGCGGCGCGACTCGAGGTCGCGGTGCGCCTGCACGGCATCTTCGAGGGCATAGGTCTGGTGGATCTCGATGCCGATGCGGCCGGCGCCGACGTGGTCGAACAGTTCGCCCGCCAGCTCCGCCTTCTCGGCCGGATCGGCGATGTAGTCGGCCAGCGCCGGGCGCGTGACGAACAGCGAGCCCTTCATCGCCAGCAGCACCGGGTCGAACGGCGGGATCGGGCCGGAAGCCGTGCCGACGCAGACCAGCGTGCCGCGCCGACGCAGCGAGTCCAGCGAGGACATGAAGGTGGTCTTGCCGACGCTGTCGAACACCACGTCCACGCCCTGCCCGTCGGTCAGCTCGCGTACGCGCTGGGCCACATCCTCATGGCTGTAGTTGATGGTGTAGTCGCAGCCATGGGCGGCGGCGATGGCGGCCTTGGCATCGGTGGACACCGTGCCGATCACCGTCAGCCCGAGCAGCTTGGCCCACTGCGAGACGATCAAGCCCACGCCGCCAGCGGCTGCGTGCAGCAGGATGGTGTTGCCCGGCCGGAACGCGTGGATGCGGCGCATCAGGTAGGCGGCGGTCAGGCCGCGCATGGTCATCGCGGCCGCGGTCTCGAAGCCAATCGACTCGGGCAGCCGGATCAGCGGCGCCGCCGGCATGATGCGCTCGCTGCTGTACGCGCCGAGCGTGTTCAGGAAGCCGGTGTAGGTCACGCGGTCGCCCACGGCGACGTTGCGCACGCCCTCGCCCACGGCCTGGATCACGCCAGCCGCTTCCACGCCCATGCCGGACGGCAGCGGCACCGGATACGTGCCGTTGCGGAAGTAGGTATCGGCGTAGTTCAGGCCGACAGCCACGTGCCGGATGCGGACCTGGCCCGGGCCGGGATCGCCCACTTCCACCTCTTCCAGCCGCAGTACCTCGGGGCCACCCGTTTCCATCATGCGTACGATTCTTGCCATGCCAACTCTCCTGTCAGGCGGAGCGGCACACCTTGCGCCGCGTTGAGCCCAATGTAGGCCCGGGGGGTCGCGGCACGCGTGACAATTCCTTCCATCGACTTTGCAATTCGCGCCACCCGCGCCTATCATCGGCGCACGGATGCCCGGGATCACACCGGACACTCAGCCAGGGGGAGACGGCTTGGATACACGGATACGCGCCGCGGCGCTTACCAATTTCTTTGAAGTGGCGGAGGCGCGCGGGCTCAATGTGCAGCCCCTGCTGCGCCAGGCCGGCCTCAAGCGCACCCTGCTGGCCGATCCGGACTTCCGTGTGCCGATGGCCGCCTGCGTGACGCTGCTCGAGGACGCGGCGGCAGCCAGCGGCTGCGACAACTTCGCGCTGCGCATGGCCGAGTCGCGCCAGCTGGCGGACTTCGGCGTCATCAGCCTGCTGATCGCCCACCAGCCCAACCTGCGCGCGGCGCTGGCCACCATCATCCGCTACCGCCATCTGGTCAACGAATCCGTGGCGATGCTGCTCGAAGACGCCGGCAGCTCGGTCATCATCCGCGTGGAAGTGGTGGGCGAGGCGCCCTCGCGCCAGGCCGGCGAACTGGCGATGGGCGTGGTCTTCCGCCTCTGCAACGCGCTGCTTGGCGCACGCTGGCAGCCGCTGCGCGTGTGCTTCACGCACCCGGCGCCTGCCGACGAGAGCGTGCACCGGCGACTGTTCCGCTGCGGGCTGGCCTTCAACGACGAGTACAACGGCATCGTCTGCCGCGCCGTCGACCTCGACGTGCCGAATCCGGGCGCCGATCCGGCCATGGCGCGCCACGCCCAGCGCGTGGTGGAGGCGCTGCCCCGGCCCGCCGCGCCGACCGTCGCCCATGAGGTACGCGGCGCCATCGCCCTGCTGTTGCCGATGGGCCGCGCCACCGGTGCTTCCGTCGCCCAAGGGCTCGGCATGAGCCTGCGCACGCTGCAGCGCGCGCTCGGCGACGAAGGCGCGAGCTTCCACGACATCCTGCACGCGGTGCGGCGCGAGCAGGCCCCGCGCCATGTGGAGAACCCCCGGGTGCCGCTGGCGCAGGTGGCGGTGCTGCTCGGCTACGGCTCACCGAGCACGTTCACGCGCTGGTTCACGGGGGAGTTCGGCATGGCGCCCTCGGCATGGCGCGCGCAGGCCGCCACGCGGGTGCCGGGGCCGCCTGACGAGACGGCTTACGACGACGAAGCCGCCGGCGACGAAGTTTCCGGCGACTGAAACCGGACCAGCGCCTGTTCGAGCGTGGCGAACATCCGGTGCGCGCCCAGCGCGTCGGCCAGCGTGGCGCGGCGCACCATCGCCAGCACCTCGGGGTTCAGCCCGGCCAGCCACAGCGACACGCCCTGCTCCCCCAGCGCGCGCTCGGCCTCGATCAGCATCTTGAGCGCCGTGTATTCGAGATCGATCACACCGGAAAGGTCGAGCAGCACCACGCGCGGCATATCCTCCGTCACGTGCTGGCGCATGCGCTGACCCAACCGCCGCGCATTGGCGAAGAACACGCGCCCTTCGGGCCGCAGGATCAGCAGCCCGGCGAAGACCTCGTCACCGGCATGCTCCGGCGAGAGCGGCCGGAACACATTGGTGCCGCGCTTGCGGGCCAGCACGTACAGCGGCGGGTCGGCCGCCTGGTAGGCCAGCGCCAGCAGCGACACGATGATCGCCACGAGAATGCCCTGCAGCGTGCCCAGCCCCACCACGCCAGCCATGGCGACGAGCGCCCACACGAACTCCATGCGCCGAATCTTGCGGATGGCGCGGAACTCGGCCGGATCGATCAGCCCGATCGAATAGACGATAACCACGGCGGCCAGCGTGGCATTGGGCATCAGGCCGATCACCGGCGCCAGCAGCAGCATGGTGCCGAGCGCGGCGCCGGCCGTGACCAGCGCGGCGAGTTGCGAGCGTGCCCCGGCGCGCTGGTTMACAGCGGTCTGGCTGGTGCCGCCACCGGCCACCATCGCCCCGAGCAGGGCACCGCCGGCATTGGCGAGCCCCGTGGCCAGCAGTTCGCGGTTCGGCTGCGGCGGCGGCTCGCGCTCGTGCGCAAAGGCCCGGCCGGCGGCGATGGTCTCGGTKAAGCTCATCAGCGCGATGCCGAGCGCGGACGGCCACAGCGTGGCCACCATCGACAGGTCCGGCAGCATCACCGCCGGCAGCCCCGTGGGCACCCGCCCGACGATCTCCACGCCGCGCGCCGGCAGGTCCAGCAGCGCCACGGCCGCCACGCCGAGCGCCACCGCAATCAGCGGCGCCGGCGCCCGGGGCAGGCGCCAGACCATGAACGCCAGCAGGGCGAGGGTGACGAGCGCAATCGCCAACGTCGGCATCGACGCATGCGGCGCGCCCTGCACGATCGCCCACACGTTGTGCGGGAACGACCCCTTGGCGAAATGGATGCCGAGCAGCTTGGGAATCTGGTCGACCACAATGACGATGCCGATGCCGGCCTTGAAGCCCACCAACACCGGCTCCGAGATGAAGTCCGCGACGAAGCCGAGCCGCAGCGCGCACGCGGTCCCCAGCACCAGCCCCACCAGCAGGGCCAGCGTGGCCGAGGCCACCAGCAGGTTTGCCGAAGGATCGGCGGCAGCCACCTGCGCCAGCGCCGCGCCGGCCAGGATCGCCAGCGTGGTAGTGGTGCTCACGCTGAGCAGCCGCGAGGTGCCGAGCAGCGCGTAGATCGCCATCGGCACGCAGGCCGTGTACAGACCCACCTGCACCGGCAGCCCGGCGATGGTGGCGTAGGCGAGCGACTTCGGAATGACCACGGCCGCCGCACCCAGGCCCGCGACCACATCGGGCCGCAGCCATTCGCGGCGATAGCCGGCCAGCCAGGCCGGCATCCACCCGTGCAGCGCTCCATCGGCTTTCATGCGCGCCCTCCGCGTGCCAGCGCCCTGGCGGCGCCGGTATCGTCAATATCGTCAGTACCGCGTGGCGATATGGCGGAACGGGTGGTCCGACTCGCGGTAGCCGCCGCGCTTCTGGCGCTCGGGCAGCTTGGGCGGCTTGCGCGCCGGCGCCTGGTACGGAATCCGATCCAGCAGGTCGCTGATGATGTTCAGGCGCGCGCGCCGCTTGTCGTTCGAATCGGCCACGTACCAGGGCGTGTCGGGGGTGTCCGTGGCGGCGAACATGGCGTCGCGCGCACGCGAATAGTCGTACCAGCGGCTGTAGGACTTCAGGTCCATGCCGGTCAGCTTCCAGGTCTTGCGGCCATCGTGGATGCGCGCCTGGAGCCGCCGGGTCTGCTCGGCCTGGCTCACTTCGAGCCAGTACTTGATCAGGATCACGCCGGAGGCGATGATGGCGCGCTCCACCAGCGGCACGGAGCGCAGGAAGCTCTCCACGTCGTCCGGCGTGCAGAAACCCATCACGCGCTCCACGCCGGCGCGGTTGTACCAGCTGCGGTCGAAGATGACGATCTCGCCGGCGGCCGGCAGGTGCGGCAGGTAGCGCTGCACGTACATCTGGCTCTTCTCGCGGTCGGTCGGGGCGGGCAGTGCCACCACGCGGAAGATGCGCGGGCTCACGCGCTCGGTCAGCGCCTTGATCGTGCCGCCCTTGCCGGCGCCGTCGCGCCCCTCGAAGACGATGCAGATCTTGCTGCCGCTCTGCACCACCCATTGCTGGAGCTTGACCAGCTCCACATGGAGTTCGCGCAGCGCCGCGAGATAGTCCTTGTTCGACATGCGCGCGCCCGCCTCCGGCGGCGGCGGCGGCGGAGACGGGTACGAGTCCTCCGGCGCGCGGTCCTTGCCCTTCTTCGATGACTTGCTCATGCGCGGCCCTCCTCTGGCAGGGGAGAAACAGGGAGCGTTCCGCTTACAGTGTGGTGGCTTTGCCGGGCGGAGGCAAAGGGAAACAGATTGGCCTTTGGGCCCGCCCCGGTTGCCGCGCGCGGCGCGTGGGGCTAAGGTTCGATTGCGGGCACCGCCGACCCGCCATTCACCCGGTTCCGCCAGGAGGCGCGATCATGGCCCTATTCATGCTGACCAACGTACCGGATGGCACCACCGACGAGGAACTGCTCGCCTTCCTCGGCAAGTACGGCATTCCGGCGCCGGACGAGATCGAGCATATCGAGGGCGACGGCTCGCGCCCCTCGGTCATGCTGACCTTCCACGCAGTGGATGCGGACGCGCTCCAGCTGCTGCGCCCGCGCATCCACGACATGTACTGGAAGAACAAGCGGCTGTCCGTGATGGTGCTGCACGAGCGGTTTACCTGAGCCACCCGCCGTCAGCCATGTCGGACGAACTCCACTAGCCAGCCCCCCGCCGGCTTGCCTATCCTTTCCCTGCGCCGCATCCCCCGTGGATGTTGTCTGCATGCCATGACATTTGACGACTCAGGGAAGACTATGAACCGCTTCACCGCCCCCGCCGCATCGGCCAGCGCGGCCCTTGGCTGCGCGCTGCTGCTCGCCGGCTGCGCCGGTGCCGACATGAACAGCCTGACGCAGGCCGGCGGCAGCCTGTTCACCGCCGCCACGCTCTCCGACATGAGCGTCAAGCAACTCTCCGACCAGTCCTGCGCCGAGATGGACAAGAAGAACACGCTCGCCCCGGCCGACAGCCCCTACACCAAGCGGCTGGCCACGGTCATGAGTGGCCTGCAGAACACCGGCCTGCCGCTGGACGCCAAGGTCTACGTGACCAAGGACGTCAACGCCTGGGCCATGGCCAACGGCTGCGTGCGCGTCTACAGCGGGCTGATGGACATGATGAGCGACGACGAGGTCCGCGGCGTGCTCGGCCACGAGGTCGGCCACGTGGCGCTCGGCCACACCAAGTCGGCCATGCAGGTGGCCTACACCACCGCCGCCGCGCGCGGGCTGCTCGGCGCCACCGGCAACGCCACGCTGACCGCGCTGTCCTCGTCGCAACTGGCCGCCATCGGCGAGCAGTTCGTCAACGCGCAGTTCTCCCAGCGCCAGGAAAGCGCCGCCGACGACTACTCGTTCGACCTGCTGACCAGGAATGGCGCTAACCGCCAGGCGCTGGTCACCGCGTTCCAGAAGATGGCGACGCTCGATGGCGGCCAGTCCAGCATGCTCAGCTCGCACCCGGGCTCGGCCCAGCGCGCCCAGCATATCCAGGAGCGGCTTGCCAGCGGCAAGTAATGATTTGCGACGCCGGCGCCACCCCCGGCGCGGCGTCCGATTCGTCACATTCCTCCAATGCGTTTAATACGCATCCAAAACAATTCAGTACGGGCTGAATAACGCCACGCGGATAATCCTTCACGTCTGCCGCCCCCGGCAGGCGTCCGACGAGGAGCCCCCGCCGCGCCATGGATTTCACYCGCCCTCCCAGTTCGCCTCCCGCTGCGTCACACACCCCCTGCCGTTCCCCGTCAAAACTTTGACCCTGTGTCGCGTTTCAGGAGGTCCCATGGATTGGTTGCATACCATCTTCCAGAAATCACCCGAGTCGGCGCTGTTCCTGTCGCTGGCGGTCGGGTACGCCATCGGCAAGATCACGTTCGGCAAGTTCCAGCTGGGTGGCGTGGCCGGCTCATTGCTGGCGGCCGTGATCATCAGCCAGGTGGGCGTGGAGATCGACAACGGCGTGAAGGCCGTGATGTTCGCGGTCTTCATCTACGCGGTGGGCTATGAAAGCGGCCCGCAGTTCTTCAACTCGCTGAACCGCAGTTCGCTGCGGGAAATCGCCATGGCGGTGTTCATGGCCGTGGCGGGGCTCGTCACGGTGGTGGTGCTGGCCAAGATCTTCCACCTCGACAAGGGCATCGCGGCGGGGCTGGCGGCGGGCGGCATGACCCAGTCGGCCATCATCGGCACGGCCGGGGACGCCATCACCAAGCTCGGCCTGCCGCCGGACCAGGTGAAGATCATGCAGGCCAACGTGGCGATAGGCTACGCGGTGACCTATGTGTTCGGCTCGCTCGGCGCGATCATCGTCTGCGTGAACATCCTGCCCCGCTTCATGGGCAGCGACCTGAAKACTGACTCGAAGAAGGTGGAGGCGTCCATGCACGGCGGCCTGCCGCAGTTCGGGCCGGGCCAGGCCGGCGCGCTGCCCCGGCTGGTGGGCCGGCTGTTCCGCGTGGGCGGGGCGGCGGGCAAGACCGTGGCCCAGATCGAGATGGGCGGCGAGGACCTCGTCACGGTGGAGAAGATCCAGCGCGGCGGCAAGGCGCTCGAGTTCAAGCAGGACACGGTGCTGAACGAGGCCGACGTCGTGCTGCTGGTGGGCCGACGCGACGCCATGGTGCCCACGGCGCTCCAGATCGGCGAGGAAATTGCCGATGCGGAAGGCATGGGCATGGTCATGCAGACCCGCCGCGCGGTGTTCACGGCCACCGGCATGAACAACAAGCCGCTGGGCGAGATCGTGGCCGGCGTGGAGCGCGAGATGCGGCACGGCGTGTACCTGGAACGCATCGAGCGCTACGACCACGCGCTGCCGATCCTGCCCGACCTGAAGCTCCAGCACGGCGACATCATCACCTTCTACGGCACCCCGGCGGACACCAGGCGCGCCGCCGAGCGCGCCGGCTACGAGCTGGTGCCGAGCGAGAAGACCGATTTCGTCTACTTCGGCACCGGCGTGCTGGTGGGCCTGCTGATCGGCCTGCTGGTAGTGCGCATCGGCGATATCCCGCTTACGCTGGGCTCGGGCGGCGGCGCGCTGCTGTCCGGCCTGGTGTTCGGCTGGGCGCGGTCCAAGCATCCGATGTACGGCGCCATGCCGACGGCCGCGTGCCAGCTGCTGAAGGACTTCGGCCTGGCCGCCTTCGTGGCCATCGTCGGTATCAACTCGGGCCTGCAGGCCGTGCACACACTGCGCGACAGTGGCGTGACCATCTTCCTGCTCGGCGCCGTGGTCACCCTGCTGCCGCTGTTCCTGACCATGCTGTTCGGCCGCTACGTGCTGCGCTACGACAACGCCGCGCTGCTGGCCGGCGCGCTGTCTGGCTCGCGCAGCGCCAACCCCGCCTTCGGCGGCATCCTCGACAAGGCGGAGAGCCCGGTGCCCACCGTGCCGTTCGCCATCACCTACGCGCTGGCCAACGTGCTGCTGACCCTGCTGGGTCCGCTCGTGGTCGGACTGGTCTGATTTCCTGAAGGAGCGATTGATGAGCAAACCGGATCTTGCAAAACTCTCCAGCCTGTCGCCGTTCGAACTCAAGGACGAACTGATCCAGCTGGCCAGCGGCGACGCCAACCGCCTGATGCTCAACGCCGGGCGCGGCAATCCGAACTTCCTGGCCACCGTGCCACGCCATGGCTTCTGGCAGCTTGGGCTGTTCGCGATGCGCGAGTCGGAGCGGTCGTTCTCGTACATGCCCGAGGGCGTGGGCGGCTTTCCGCGGCGGGATGGCATCGAGGAGCGTTTCGACCTCTTCGCCCGCGAATTCGAGAACGTGCCCGGCGTGAAGTTTCTGGCCGGCGCGGTGTCCTACGTGCGCGACCAGCTCGGCCTGAACGCCGGGGATTTCCTGTACGAGATGTGCGAAGGCATCCTGGCCTGCAACTACCCGGTGCCGGACCGCATGCTGAAGCTGTCCGAGGTCGTCGTCGGCCAGTACATCCGCAAGGAGATGATCGGCGACCATCCGTTCATCGGCGAGTTCGACCTGTTCGCGGTGGAAGGCGGCACGGCCGCCATGACCTACCTGTTCAACTCGTTCCGCGAGAACCACCTGATCAAGGCCGGCGACACCATCGCGCTGGGCATGCCGATCTTCACGCCCTATATCGAGATCCCCGAGCTGAACGACTACCAGCTCGTGGAGCTGATGGTCGATGCCGACCCGAAGGCGGGCTGGCAGTACTCCAAGCAGGAGTTGGACAAGCTGCGCGACCCCAAGGTCAAGGCCTTCTTCCTGGTCAACCCGAGCAACCCGCCGTCCGTGCGGATGAGCGACGAGAGCCTGGAGTACCTGGCCTCCATCGTCGAATCCCGCCCGGACCTGATCATCCTCACCGATGACGTGTACGGCACGTTTGCCGATAACTTCGTCTCGCTGTTCGCGCTCTGCCMGCGCAACACCATCCTGGTGTACTCGTTCTCGAAGTATTTCGGCGCCACAGGCTGGCGGCTGGGCGTGATTGCCACGCACCGCGAGAACATCTTCGACGAGCAGCTGGCCAAGCTGCCGGAGGCGCAGCGCAAGGCACTGCACAAGCGCTACAACTCCATCACCACCACGCCGGACCAGCTCAAGTTCATCGACCGCATCGTGGCGGACAGCCGTACCGTGGCCCTGAACCACACGGCAGGGCTCTCCACGCCGCAGCAGGTGCAGATGGTGCTGTTCTCGCTGTTCTCGCTGATGGACACGCCGGACGCCTACAAGCAGGCGATGAAGCGGCTCATCCGCAACCGCAAGGCCGCCCTGTTCCGCGAGATCGGCATCGCGCCGGAGAACGCGGACGACCCGAATGCGGTGGATTACTACACCCTGCTCGACATCGAGCAACTGGGCGGCAAGGCCATCGGGCCGGAGTTCGTGAAGTGGGTGCTGGGCTCGGCCGAGCCGGTGGAACTGCTGTTCCGCCTGGCCGAGGAAGCCGGCGTGGTCCTGCTGCCCGGCCGGGGCTTCGGCACGCAGCACCCGTCCGGCCGGGTATCGCTGGCGAACCTGAACGAGTCCGACTACGTGAAGATCGGCCGCTCGATCCGGAAACTGTTCGAGGAATATGTCGAACGGTACAACGAGGCGACCGGCAACAAGGCCGATGCGAAGGTGACGAAGAAGTAAGCGGCGGGGCAGGTTGAACCGCCTGCCCTCTCCCCCGCCCCTCTCCCGAAGGGCGAGGGGAGAAAACCGTCGGCATTCAAGCGCCGCTGGCGCCCAATTACTCGCGCAGCGCTCCGCAGCATCGATTCGGGCACCCCGGCCCAAATTCGATGGCGACAGAGGAATCGGTGGCGCCGCTGTAGTCCCGCCCTGTCGGATTCAGGCGCACCGTCGCCCCGCCGTAGACGATGGTCTTCGGCTCCTCGCCCATGCTGACAAGGAAATCCTTTATCCAGTCGGCGCGCCGCTCCGCAATGGCCTCGGATGCTCCCCGTTCCTTTACATAGCTCACCAGGATGAACAGATCGCGTTTTGGGTAGCTGCGCTGCAGCTCCGCAACCCAGGCACCTAGCCTGCCAGCCTCCGCACCGGCTAACTGATCGGCCTCGGTGGAAAACCTCGCGTTGAACTGCTCGCCCGGCTTGCATGCCATTGCGATGGCGCTACCGCATACCAACGCCAAAACTATCAGGGATCGGGCCATGTACGACAACATACCCCGCCACGTTGTCTGCGTTCGTGATGCATGCGGGATGCCTGGCGCGCGCAAGCGCGATGGCATTCCAGAGGAAATAGTGATGATCCTCCGTATCCATGGTGTCGTGGAAATGTGAGACCTCATGTGCCAAGGTGAGGAGTTGAGAGTCTTTGCGGTCATGGTCATCCGGCATCTCGCAGAAATTCAATGCTATGGCAATCGTATGGGTCTTGACGTCCGGTTTGCAAACAGCCGCAACGACGCCGCGCTTTTCTGCGTCCGGCTTGGAAACACAGCCAACAAACTCAAGCGCCGAAGGCGAGTACCGTACGAAATTGGCCGGCCGCAAGCGCCTGAATACGGCCAGCATCCGGCCCAACCCACTGCTCAGCGTCTCGCGTGTCCGGCTATCCGTAACGCCAAACCACGTTTGAACATTGCGTCTGGCTTCGGCATCCCAGCGGCGCAATTCCGCCAGTCGTGCCTCGGTGCGAGCCACGAGAATCGCGCATAGATCCATCGCGAGCGCGGCGAAGGCGTCATTGGTCATGTTCGGGCAGATCAGCGTGGGATGATCTGCCAGCGCCGTCGCGGTGTCCCTATGGCTGGCTTTGTGACGGCTTGCATCTACCCATTGCGAAGGAGACAGGACCGTCGGCGCGGTAGCACCAGTATTCCCGCTGACCACCTCAGTGGACATCGTGCGTTGCGAGGCAAAAACACGCGGCTTCTCCTTGCATTGACAGAAGACCCGGGCGCCCTCGACGAGCACGGCTTTTCCGTTCTCGTACCATCGCGGGTCGCAGTCGTTATAGACGGGACCGCCAGCCTTGCAGGCGGGGCAGCTCGCATAGTCTCCTTCCAACGCAATGCGCTTCCCCATATTGGTCGACGTGCTGCTGGCGGACTGATAACCGCCTGTTCCAGTCTTGTCACCTTCCCCGATCAAGTAACGCGTATCGGCCGATGTCATGATGGGCACGCCTCCTCATTCTGGGCGTCGAAGAACACGCCGATGGGGACGAAATGCCATGCGCCGGCTTCCGGATCATAAATCGCGCACTGGTTCGCCTTGTGCGACAGATCCACGGTGCCTTCCATGCAAGCAATGGCGCGCCCGACGGCCTGCGCCCTTGCCGGGTGAGGCAGGCTCAGGAACGGCGCGTGGGATTCCGCGTGCGCGAAGAGTCCTGCAGCGTCTCGAAGGCTTTGATATCCCTTGAGGTCATGATCCGTGAGGTTGATATCGACGGCACTGACGTTGTGGGAATCAATGTCCCAGGATTGTTCCGCCGAGAGCGTCACGATACTGCCCGCACGCCGTCTGACGAGTCGCCCGTCGTGAGCCCCGAAACCGCAATGAAGGGAAATATGGAGTTTGCCGCCGTTGGTGTGGATCAGTTCGCGCGGGTCGAAACGAGCGGCGTGCACGACGTGATACGGCTCGCCGGGTTGCGAGATGTATGCCGCAGACAGATAGGCATCGAACGGCGACAGAAAAACCGTCAGGGCATTGCCAGGACGCCCATGATAGGTCTCGTCGATGGCCTCGCAGGAGGCCCGGACGAAGTCCGGTTGAGCGCGCTGCGGGCAGTACGTGACGAGCACGTAGAGAGGTGGATCCGTATGCAGGATGTGCCCGCATGGCCTTGCATTCGGCGCGTCGTTTTGCTTCACCTTACGTCTCCCTTCCTGGCAAAAGCCAAAAGGCTGACGCAATGCGATCACCAACGTCTATAGCAATTCTCTTGAATGCGACGCGATCAATGAAATCGCTCGGGGCCACTTCCTAATTGCAATGGGAATGCAATTGTCCCCGAGCAATAGCGGCCTGAGTCAGGCGCCCTTCCCCCAACAGCGGAAGAGGGTCAGCGCCTCAAACCCTCAGCGCGCTTCCACAAACCCCAGCACCGTCTCCAGCATCTGCCGGATGGCCGGCTGGATGGCGCCGGCCTTCGACGGGTCGTAGGCGAACGGGTAGACCTCTTCCATGTACGACGACTGCGTCAGCTCGAGCTGGATCGCGTGCACGCCGTTGGCCGGGTTGCCGTACTGGCGCGTGATGTAGCCACCCTTGAAGCGGCCATTGAGCACGGCGGTGTGCGCCGGCACCGCGCTGGCAATCGCCAGCACATCGTCCGCCAGGCCCTTGTCGCAGCTCGCGCCATCCGCCGAACCGAGGTTGAAGTCGGTCAGCTTGCCGTCGAAGAAGCGCGGCAGCACCGAGCGGATCGAGTGGGCGTCCCACAGCGCGATGGTGCCGTGTTCGGCCTTCAGGCGCTTCAGTTCTTCCTGCAGGGCGGCGTGGTACGGATGCCAGATCGCGTCGCGGCGCTGGGCGATCTCGGCGTCGTCCGGGCCCTTCGATCCATCGGCGTAGACCGGCGTCTTGTCGAAGGTGTCGACCGGGCACAGGCCCGTGGTGTCCTGGCCGGGGTACAGGTTCGCGTTGTCCGGCGGGCGGTTCAGGTCCACCACGTAGCGCGAATGGGTGGCCATCAGCACGGAGGCGCCCAGCTCGCGCGCGAATTCATAGAGCCGGTCCATGTGCCAGTCGGTATCGGGCACGGTGCGCGCCTCGGCCGTGAGGCGGGCGGCCAGCGGCGCGGGCAGGTACGTGCCGACGTGCGGCATCGACACCAGCAGCGGGCGCGTGCCGCGATGCAGGGTGAAAGCGGGGGTATCGGTGGTGAAGGACATCGTGATGTAGGGGGCTGCTTCAGGAGATCAGTCGGCCAGCAGGCCGGCGCGCGTGGCGGCGAACAACCGGGCCGCTTCCGTTTGTTGCGGATGCGAACCCTGCTGCACCCGGCGGATGCCGGCGGTGCGGACTTCCGCTAGTGTCTCATGCCCGTGGCTGGCGAACACGTGGGTCGCCAGCGCGCGCGGGCCGTCCAGCCCCGCCAGCGTGGCGTGGGCGCCGTCCAGCACGAGGAAATCGGCCTGCTGGCCCACCGCCAGCCCGGCCACGTTACGCGCCGCCGCGCGGGCGCCGCCGGCCACGGCTTCGAGCCAGAGCCGGTCCGCCACCTGGGCATGCTGCGCCGAAGCCAGCACATTGCGCCGTTGCAGGCCCAACCGCTGGCCGTATTCGAAGGTTCGTAGTTCTTCAGCCACACTCACGCTCGCGTGGCTGTCCGAGCCGATGCCCCACGCGCCCTGCTGGGCGAGGTAGGGCGCGGCATCGAACACGCCATCGCCGAGATTGGCCTCGGTGGTCGGGCAGATGCCGGCCACCGCGCCGCTGTGGGCCAGCCGCCGGCGCTCGTCCCAATCCATATGCGTGGCGTGGATCAGGCACCAGCGCGCATCGACTGGCGCGTGATCGAGCAGCCACTCCACCGGCCGCACGCCGCACCACGCGAGGCAGTCATCGACCTCCTTCTGTTGTTCGGCGATATGGATGTKCACCGGCGCGGTGGCGTCCATCGCATGCAGCCCGGCCACGGCGCGCGCCAGGCTCTCCGGCGGCACCGCGCGCAGCGAGTGCGGCGCCAGCCCGAGCCGCGCGCCGTGCTMGGCGCAGGCCGGGGCGAGGTCGGCGAGCAGCGCCAGCATGGCATCGGTGTCGTGCAGGAAGCGCCGCTGGTCCGCCTGCGCCGGCTTGCCGCCGAAACCGGCGGTCTGGTACAGCACCGGCAGCAGCGTCATGCCGATGCCGGCCCGGTGCGCCGCGCGCAGCAGCCGCAGCGACATCTCGGCGGGCGTGGCGTACGGCTGGCCCTCCGGATCATGATGGACGTAATGGAATTCGCAGACGCTGGTATAGCCGGCGCGCAGCATCTCTATATAGAGCTGGGTGGCGATGGCCTCCAGCGCGTCCGGCGAGAGCCGCAGCGCGAAGCGGTACATCAGCGTGCGCCAGCTCCAGAACGAGTCGCCGCCGGCCGGGTCTTCGTCCGCCGTGATGCTGCGGTACTCGGTCAGCCCGGCAAAGCCGCGCTGGAATGCGTGCGAGTGGAGGTTGGGCATGCCCGGCAGCACCGGGCCCGCCGCGTGTTCGTCCCCCGGGGCGGCGGTGGCGTCGGGCGTGACCTCGGTCAGCCTGCCCTGCGCGTCCCAGCCCAGGCGGACGTTGCGCGCCCAGCCTTCGGGCAGCAGGGCGGACGGTGCGAAGAGATGGCCCGCGCTCATGGCGTGCCCCCCACGCTAGCCCCAGTCGGATAGATCCGTCCCTGCCGCACCACTGCCGCGCAGGGATTGCGGCCGAACCAGTAGGCCAGCTCGGCTGGCGTGGCCACCTGCCACAGCACGAAGTCCGCCGCTCGCCCGGCGGCGAGCGTGCCATGCCGGTCCGCCGCGCCCAGCGCGTGCGCCGCGTGGGTGGTCACCCCGGCCAGCACCTCGGGCACGGTCATGCGGAACAGCGTGCAGGCCATGTTCATCATCAGCAGCAGCGAGGTGGTCGGCGAGGTGCCCGGGTTATGGTCGGTCGCCAGCGCAATCCGCACGCCGTGCTCGCGCAGCAGCGCCAGCGGCGGCAGGTGGGTGTCGCGCAGGAAGTAGTAGGCGCCCGGCAGCAGCACGGCCACGGTGCCGGCGGCGGCCATGGCGCGTACGCCGGCCTCGTCCAGATGTTCGAGATGGTCGGCGGACAGCGCGTGGAAGCTCGCCGCCAGCGCCGCGCCGCCGAGGTTGCTGAGTTGCTCGGCATGGAGCTTGACGGGCAGGCCGTGCCGCGTGGCGGCCTCGAACACGCGGGTGGTCTGCGCGGGCGAGAAGCCGATGCCCTCGCAGAACGCATCCACGGCATCGACCAGCCCTTCCCCGGCCAGCGCCGGCAKCATGGTGTCGCAGACCAGATCGATATAGTCGTCCGCCCGGCCCACGTACTCGGGTGGCAGCGCGTGCGCACCCAGGAAGGTGGTGTGGACGGTGACGCCGAAGGCCGTGCCGAGCCGGCGCGCCACGCGCAACTGCTTGCGCTCGGCGTCCAGCGAGAGTCCATAGCCGGACTTGATTTCGATGGCGGTCACGCCTTCGGCCAGCAGCGGCTGCAGCCGCGCCGCGGCCTGGGCGAACAGCGTGTCCTCGTCGGCCTCGCGCGTGGCGCGCACCGTGGAGACGATGCCGCCACCGGCCCGGGCAATCTCCTCGTAGCTGGCGCCGGCCAGCCGCATCGCGAACTCGTCGGCGCGCTGGCCGCCATAAACCAGATGGGTATGGCAATCGACCAGACCGGGGGTGATCCAGGCGCCCCCGGCGTCGTGGCGCGGCAGGTGGAGATAACTGTCCGGCAGCGCCGCGTGCGCGCCGATCCAGACGATGCGGCCATCGGCCACGACGATAGCGCCATCGCGGAGCGCCGTGTCCTGCCCGGGCTCGGGCAGCATGTGGCAGTGGTGCCAGACGCCATCGGCAGACGGCGCGTGGGAAATCGTCATTGAGCAGGCTCCATTTGCAGCAACACGCGCAGGCACAGCGCGGAGATTTCGGCCGGTGCCAGCGCCAGCCGGCCCGGCGCAGCGCCTGCCGACACCAGCAGGCCCTCGCCATCCCGTAGCGTCAGGCCATCGGCACCGCGCCATTCGCCCCGGATCACGAACACCATCACGGCGTCGTTGCCGGTTTCCACGTCGAACGGCTGGCGCTGCAGGGTCACGTCGGCGTGGCACACCCCGCGCCGGGACATCACGTTGAAGTCGCGCGTCGGGCCCTCCACCAGCGTGGCGTGCACGGCCGTGTCGCCGGCAAACCCGAACGGCTCGCCGATGGCCGTGAGCCGGTGGCAGAACGAGTCGTCGTGGGCCTGCAGATGCACGCCGGCGCCGTCCAGCAGCGCGATCTGGCGGTCAATGCCGGGGAAGGCCGAGAACGGCCCGTCGGCGACGATGTCCGCCACGCTTACGCGCCACGCGAAGGCGTCCATGCCCGCGCCCGGCGGCCACACGGCGATCTCGCGCGTGGTACCGCCGCCGTTCTTCCACGGCGTGGGGGCGATGGCGTCGAGGGCAAACCGCACCACACCCGGCTCCAGTTCCTTCATGCTCGCTTCCAACCTTTCAAGCGTTCAACCCTTCACCATCGGCAGGTCCAGGCCCTTCTCCTGGGCGCAGGCGATGGCGCTCTCGTAACCGGCATCCGCATGGCGCATGACGCCCGTGGCCGGATCATTCCAGAGTACACGTTCGATGCGCTTCGCGGCAGCGTCGGTGCCATCGCAGACGATGACGACCCCGGCATGCTGCGAGAAGCCCATGCCCACGCCGCCGCCATGGTGCAGGCTGACCCAGGTGGCGCCGCCGGCGGTATTCAGCAGTGCGTTGAGCAGCGGCCAGTCTGACACGGCATCGGAACCGTCGCGCATGGCCTCGGTCTCCCGGTTCGGCGAGGCCACCGAGCCGCAGTCGAGGTGATCGCGCCCAATCACGATGGGCGCCTTGAGTTCGCCCGACTTCACCATCTCGTTGAACGCCAGCCCGGCGCGGTGGCGCTCGTCCAGCCCCACCCAGCAGATCCGCGACGGCAGGCCCTGGAAGGCAATGCGGTCACGCGCCATGTCCAGCCAGCGGTGCAGGTGCTTGTCCTCGGGGAACAGCTCCTTCATCTTGGCGTCGGTCTTGTAGATGTCTTCCGGGTCGCCCGAGAGCGCCACCCAGCGGAACGGCCCCTTGCCACGGCAGAACAGCGGGCGGATATAGGCCGGCACGAAGCCCGGGAAATCGAACGCGTTCTTCACGCCTTCGTCGAACGCTACCTGGCGGATGTTGTTGCCGTAGTCCAGCGTCGGCACGCCCATCGCCTTGAAGGCCAGCATCGCCTTCACATGCTTGACGATGGACGCGCGCGCGGCGGCTTCCACCGCCTTCGGGTCGCGCTGGCGCAGGTCTTCCCACTGCGCCACGGTCCAGCCCTCGGGCAGGTAGCCGTTGACGAGGTCATGGGCCGAGGTCTGGTCAGTGACGATGTCCGGCCGCATGCCGCCGGCCTGGGCGCGACGCGCCAGCTCCGGCACGATCTCGGCGGCGTTGCCGAGCAGGCCGACCGAGATGGCCTCCTTCTTCGCGGTGGCGTCGGCGATCATGGCCAGCGCCTCGTCCAGCGTAGTGGCCTTCTTGTCCACATAGCGCGTGCGCAGCCGGAAGTCGATGCGCGATTCCTCGCACTCGATGGCCAGCACGCAGGCTCCGGCCAGCACCCCGGCCAGCGGCTGCGCGCCGCCCATGCCGCCCAGCCCGGCCGTCAGGATCCATTTGCCGGCGAGGTCGCCGCCGAAGTGCTGGTTGCCGGCCTC
The DNA here is from genome assembly GCF_056396345.1 of Cupriavidus sp. 05T42. NCBI lineage: Bacteria > Pseudomonadati > Pseudomonadota > Betaproteobacteria > Burkholderiales > Burkholderiaceae > Cupriavidus > Cupriavidus sp. 05T42. Next base: position 58,843 of record NZ_JBFTLH010000023.1, on the reverse strand, counting down.
GACAAAGGTCTCGAAGKTGCCCTGCACGATGCCCTGCGTGCCGATATAGATCCACGAGCCGGCCGTCATCTGGCCGTACATCATCAGTCCGGCGCGGTCCAGCTCGTTGAACTTGTCCCAGTTGGCCCAGTGCGGCACGAGGTTGGAGTTGGCGATCAGCACGCGCGGCGCGTCCGGGTGCGTGCGGAAAATGCCCACCGGCTTGCCCGACTGCACCAGCAGCGATTCGTCCTCGCCCAGGCGGCGCAGGCTGTCCAGGATGGCGTCGAAGCATTCCCAGTTGCGCGCGGCCTTGCCGATGCCGCCGTAGACCACCAGGTCCTGCGGGCGCTCGGCCACATCGGGGTCGAGGTTGTTCTGGATCATCCGGTAGGCAGCTTCGATCAGCCAGTTCTTGCAATGCAACTGGCTGCCGTGCGGCGCGCGGATCTCGCGCTGGCCGCGCTGGAATTGGTGTTCGTTAGCGTTCATGGTCGGGGGGCTCCGTTGGGAGATTCGAATTTGTCAGATGGGGGTCAGAGGCTGAAATCAGCTGGCATTCGTCGGCAGGATCGCGCGCACGGCCTCGGGCCAGCCGGCCCCGGCATCGCCCTGCACGACCCATTGCTTCATGGCTTCGATGTCGGGCGCGAGGTAGCGGTCGCCCTCGACAAAGTCCACGCGGGCGCGGATGCGCGCCAGTTCCTGCTCCACCAGCGGCGACGACTTCAGCGGCCGGTGGAATTCGATGCCCTGCGCGGCGGCCATCGCCTCGATGCCGACGATCACCGCTGTATTGGCCGCCATCTCGCCGAGCCGGCGCGCGCCGTAGGTGGCCATCGACACATGGTCTTCCTGGTTGGCGGAGGTGGGCAGGCTGTCCACGCTGGACGGATGCGAGAGCGACTTGTTCTCGGAGGCGAGTGCCGCCGCCGTCACCTGCGCGATCATGAAACCGGAGTGCAGGCCGCCATCGCGCACCAGGAACGGCGGCAGGCCGGACAGCCCGGTATCGAGCAGCAGCGCCAGCCGGCGTTCGGAAATCGCGCCAATCTCGGCGATGGCCAGCGCGAGGATGTCGGCGGCGAAGGCCACCGGCTCGGCGTGGAAGTTGCCGCCCGAGACCACGTCGCCCTGTTCGGGGAAGACCAGCGGGTTGTCGGACGCCGCGTTGGCCTCGATGCGCAGGATGCGCGCGGCATGAGTCAGGTTGTCCAGGCAGGCGCCCATCACCTGCGGCTGGCAGCGGATCGAGTACGGGTCCTGCACGCGGCCGCAKCCCTTGTGGGAATCGACGATCTCGCTGCCGTCGAGCATCGCCCGCACCGCACCGGCCACCTCGATCTGGCCGACCTGGCCCCGCGCGGCGTGAATGCGCGCATCGAACGGCTTGACCGAGCCCTTGATGGCTTCGAGCGAGAGCGCCCCGGCCACCAATCCGGCCGCGAAGGCGTCTTCGGCGGCGAACAGGCCGGCCAGCGCCAGCGCCGTGGACACCTGCGTGCCGTTCAGCAACGCCAGCCCTTCCTTGGGGCCGAGCGCGAAGGTCTCCAGCCCGGCGTGGGCCAGCCCCTGCGCCGCCGGCACGCGGCGGCTATCTATATAGACATCGCCCACGCCGATCAGCGTKCACGACATATGGGCCAACGGGGCGAGGTCGCCGCTGGCGCCCACCGAGCCCTTGGCCGGGATACACGGCGTCACGCCGTGGTTGGCCAGCGCCAGCAGCGCCTCGATCACGGCCGGGCGCACGCCCGAATGGCCGCGCGCGAGGCTGATGGCCTTCATCGCCAGGATCAGGCGCACGGTGTCCGCCGCGAGGTCCGGGCCGGTGCCCACGCTGTGGGAGAGCACGAGGTTGCGTTGCAGCTCGGCCAGCTTGTCATGCGGAATGCGCGACTGGGCCAGCTTGCCGAAGCCGGTGTTGATGCCGTAGACGACGGCGTCGGCGTCGATGATGTCCTGCACGGTGGCCTGCGCCGCGCGCACGCCGGCCCAGGCCGCGTCCGCCATCACCAGGCGCACTTCGCCCCGGTAGATGCGGCGCAGGTCGGCCAGGGTGACGTGGCCGGGGTCCAGCGTCAGGTCGGGGCGGGAATCGGGAGTGGTCATGTGCTGCATCGTCCTGTTGGATCTTTGGGGATCTTTTGAGAATCGGCTCAACCGCGTTCTAAAATCAGTTGTATGAGCCTGTCTATACAGGTTAGTCGAAAATGGGGGCCGAAGGCCAGTACTAACTGGCCCCAGCTACTCAGTTTTAGCCGAAGGCCGGATTGCCGTCGGCGCGGAAGCGGCTGCCGAGGCGATAGCGGTTGCCCGGATGCAGGCAGCGCACGAACGTGACCGGCACGCCACTCGTCCAGGTGCGCCGCGTCAGGAGCAGGCACGGTTGGGTCGGCGGCATTTCCAGTTGCGCGGCCTGCTMGGGGGTAGCGGCAATCGCATCGACCACGTGTTCCACCTGGTCGTAAGGCACGTTGCGCAGCAGGTATTCGCCCGGCTGCGTATCGCGGAAATCCTGGGTGATGAAGTCCGGCGCCACGCGCGGATTGACGTAGCGGTCTTCCAACTGCACCGGGACGCCGTCCTCGCGATGCACGCAGACCGAGTGATAGACCGACTCGCCGGTGCGCAGCTCGAGCGCCGCCGCCACCTCGATCGACGCCGAGACGCGCTCCACCAGGATCACATCGCACGCATAGTCATGGCCGCGCATGCGGATCTCGTCCTGCAAGTTGACCACGGAGAGCAGCGTCGATTGCGGCTTGTGCTCCGCCACGAAGGTGCCCACGCCGGCCACGCGCACCACCCTGCCCTGCTCGGACAGCTCGCGCAGCGCCCGGTTGACGGTCATGCGCGACACCGAGAACCGGGTCACCAGCTCCTGCTCCGACGGCACGCGGTCGCCCGGCTGCCATGCGCCGCTCTGGATCTGGCGGGCGATGTACTCCTTCACCTGCTGATAGAGCGCGGAGGGCGCCGAAGGCGTGGAGGGGTTGGTCGGGATGGGGCCGGCAGCGGGGTGATTCATGGCGGTCAGTGCTCGGCCGCGGCCATGGCCTCGGCACGAATTTCCTCGGTCAGCCGCGCCTTCAGCGCGGAGAACTCGGGCGAAGTCTTGATCGTGTAATGGCGCGGATGGGGGAAATCCACCGCGATCTCGCTTTTGATCCGACCCGGTCTGGCGGAAAACACCGCCACGCGGTTGGCCATGAAGATGGCCTCGTCGATATCGTGCGTGACGAATAATACCGTTTTGCGCGCGGACTCCCAGATGCCGAGCAGCAGCTCCTGCATCAGCACGCGGGTCTGGTTGTCCAGCGCGCCGAAGGGCTCGTCGAGCAGCAGGATCTTGGGGTCGTTGGCCAACGCGCGGGCAATCGCCGTGCGCTGCTGCATGCCGCCCGAGAGCTGCTTCGGGTAGTGGTGCTCGAAGCCGCGCAGCCCCACGCGGGCCATGAAATAGTCGCTCCGCTCCTTCTGGTCCGCCGCGCTCATGCCGCGCTCACGCAAGCCGAAGCGCACGTTCTGCTCGATGGTCAGCCACGGAAAGAGCGTGTACGACTGGAACACCATGCCGCGATCGGCGCCCGGCCCGGCCACCGGCTGGCCGTCGAGCAGCACGCGCCCGCCCGAGGGCGTGTCCAGCCCTGCCACGATGCGCAGCAGCGTGGACTTGCCGCAGCCTGACGGGCCAAGGATGGTGACGAAGTCGTTATCGCGCACATCGAAGTCCACCGGCAGCAGCGCCTGGGTGACGCCACCGCGCGGATTCGAAAAAGTACGAGAAACCTGCTGGATCGACAGCGCGCTCATTTGATCGAACTCCACGGAAACAGGCGCTGGTTGGCCAGCTTGAAGACGAGATMGGACACCAGCCCGATGCAGCCGATAACGATGATCCCGAAGATGATCTGCCCGGTGTTGAGCAGCGCCTGGCTGTCCGTGATCATGTGGCCGATGCCGGACGACGAGCCGATCAGCTCCGCCACGATCACATAGGTCCAGGCCCAGCCCAGCACCAGCCGCAGGATTTCGGCAATCTCCGGCGCCGCGCCCGGAATCAGCACGCGCCGCACGATGCCGCGCGGCGTGGCGCCGAGCGTGTAGGCGGCCTCCACCAGATCCTTGCGCGCCCCGCCCACCGTCACCGCCACCATCAGCACAATCTGAAAGAACGAGCCGATGAAGATCACCAGCAGCTTCTGCGTCTCGCCGATGCCGGCCCAGAGGATCAGCAGCGGGATAAAGGCCGAGGCCGGCAGGTAGCGGCAGAACGAGACAAAGGGCTCGAAGAACGCTTCCGCCGCCTTGTACGCGCCCATGAAGATGCCGAGCGGTACGGCCAGCACGGCGGCCAGCAAGAAGCCGCCGACCACGCGCCACACCGTCATGCCGATGTCGCCGAGGAAGTTGTATTGCGTGAACAGGACCACGCCTTCGCGCGCCATGGTCAGCGGGTCGGCCAGGAAGGTGCGCGGCACGAAGCCGCCCAGCGTGACCGCCGCCCACACCGCGAAGAAGACCGCGAAGAACGACAGGCCGAGCAGCCAGCGCGCGTGGCCGCCCACCGGCACCAGCGGCGACAGCCACGGATGGCGGCGGCGCGCGGCGGCGGTGCTGTCATCGCCGCTTGCACCGTTCGCCGGTGCGGGCATGCGCGCCACGGGCGTGGAAACCTGGGAAATCTGGCTCACGGCGGCCTCCGGCTTACTTGAGGAATCGGGCGTCATAGAGCGTGGTCACGTCCGGCGCCTGGCGGATCACGCCGATATCGAGCAGCACGGCCGCGGCCTCCTTGCTGAAGCTGGCCAGCTCGCCCGCGAAGAAGGTGCGATTGGCGTCCTTGTCCTGCCAGCGCAGGTAGGCCGACGACTTGGCGAACTGCTCGCCGGTCTGCTTGACCGCCGCACCCATGATCTCGTTCGACTTGGCCGGATCCTTGCGAATCATCTCAAGGGCCTCGAAGTAGCTGTCCACCAACGCCTGGGCGGCCTTGGGATTGTCCTTGAGCCATTTCGGCGCGCAGCCGAGGGTGTCGGTGACCATCGGGTAGTCGAGCGTGGTGGCGAGGATCTTGCCCTTGTCCGGATTGGCGCGCACCGTCGACAGATACGGCTCGTAGGTCATCGCGCCATCGTTCTGCCCGGCCACGAAAGCCTGCGCCGCGGCCTGCGGGGACAGCGTGGTCAGCTTCACGTCCTTGAGCGTCATGCCGTTCTTCTTGAGCATCCACGCCAGGCCGAAGTACGGCGCGGTGCCCGGCGCATCCACGCCAATGGTCTTGCCCTTGAGGTCCGCGAAGGACTTCACATCCCCGCGCACGGCCAGGCCGTCCGCGCCATAAGACTTGTCTAATTGCACGATCTGCGTGATCGGCACGCCGTTGGCATTCCAGGCCACGTGGGTCTCCACCGTGGTGGCCGCGCACTGGATCGCGCCCGAGGCCAGCGCCAGGTGACGGTCCTTCTGCGGAATCATCTTGATATCCACGTCCACGCCGTTCTTCTTGAAGATGCCGGCCTTGTCGGCGAGCGTGAGCGGGGCGAAGCCGGTCCAGCCACTCATGCCGAGCGTCACGGGCGTGTTCTGCGCGTGGGCCGGGACGGCGAGCGTGGTGACGAGGGATGCGAGGGCGATGGCGGCGAGCGTTGCGCGGCGGTGCAGGGTCATGCTGTCGGCTCCTTTGTGGTCGGGCAATGGTGCAATGCCTGTCTATACAAGTCAACGCGGGGTTTGCACTAGGCGAGGCCCTATAAAAGCGCCGAATACGCCTTGAATCGCACCGTTATGGGGTGATTGTGCACAGTCCTGTATAGACAGCAGCACCGCGGCGATAGGGATCGCAAGCGGTGTGCCAGGGGAGCCGCAGGCTGGGTCAGGGCCCAGTCAGGCGTCGAAGAAGTCCGTGACGGTGGGATAGCGCAGCCGCAGCCGCAACTCGCGCTTGAGCCGGCCGTTGTCGAGCCGGCGCGATTCGCTCATGAAGCTCAGCAGTGCCGGCTCGATCACCTCGCGCGCTTGCTCGCGGGTGATGCGCGGGGGCCGGGGCAGGCCACGGCGGTCTGCCACGAGGTCGAAGTAATCGGCCATGCGCAGCTCGGTGTCGTCGCTGGCGTGCACCACGCGCTGGGGCCGGCCGCGCCAGAGCGCCGCGATCATGGTGCGGGCGAGGTCGTCGGCGTGGATATGGCTGGTGTAGACGTCGTCCTGCGGCGCCAGCGCCGGCGTGCCCTTGTGCAGGCGGGCTACGGGCAGGCGGTCCGCCGCGTAGATGCCGGGAATGCGGACGATGCTGGCGCGCCAGCCTGCGTCGCGCCCGAACTGGCGCACGGCGGACTCGGCCGCCACGCGGCGGCGCGCCCGGGGCGTCTTCGGCCGCACGGTGTCGAATTCCTGGACGCGGGCGCCGCCCCGATCGCCATAGACGCCAGTCGTGCTGGCATAGACAAAGGCTCCGGCGGACTGATGCCGGGCCGCCGCCTCAAACGCGCGGTGCCAGCCTCGCTCGGGTAGAATGGCGGCCTCGCTGGCGGCGTGGGCAGCCATGCGCCCCGACCGGGCGCGGCGCCATGCCGTACGGCGCAACGCAGCCAGCAAGGCACGTGTGCGCGGATCGCCATTCCCCTGCGCGGGCGGCGGGGCCAGGTCGATGACCCGGTCCGCCAGTCCACGCAGCCTTGCCAGCGTGGCAGGCYGGTCCAGATCGGCCACCAGCGGCACCGCGCCCGCGGCGCGCAACTCGGCCCGCCGGGCAGGCTGCGACGTCACGGCGAACACGCGCATGCGCGTCGCCAGCAGGCGCAGCACCCGCGAACCGACATCACCGCAGCCGACGATCAGCAGGCGCGGACGGCCCAGGCGGCGACCCGCCCGGGAGTAAGACAATGCCGCATGCGGCGACAGAATTTGGCTCATAGACCTGATTATGGCTTATCAAGTAACCGTCATGCCCAGCGGCCACAAGTTCGAGGTGGCTGCCGATGAAACCATCCTCGGCGCGGCCCTGCGCCACAGCATCGGCCTGCCCTACGGCTGCAAGAACGGCGCCTGTGGCTCCTGCAAGGGCCGTGTGGTCGAAGGCAGCTTCGTCCAGGGCGACCATGCCGCCTCGGCCCTGACGGCCCAGGAAAAGACCGAAGGCCGCGCGCTGTTCTGCTGCGCCAACGCCACTTCGGATATCACCATCGAGTGCCGCGAAGTACACGGCGCCGGTGACATCCCCATCAAGAAGATTCCCTGCCGCGTGAGCACGCTGGAGCGCCTGGCGGACGACGTGATCGCCATCCGCCTGCAACTGCCCGCCACCGAGCGCATGCAGTACCTGGCCGGCCAGTACGTGGAATTCCTGCTGCGGGACGGCAAGCGCCGCAGCTACTCCATCGCCACGCCGCCGCACGAGGAAGGCCCGATCGAGCTGCACATCCGCCATATGCCCGGCGGCGCGTTCACCGACTACGTGTTCGGTGCCAAGGAAGGCGCCCCGGCCATGAAGGAGCGCGACATCCTGCGCTTCGAAGGCCCGCTGGGCAGCTTCTTCCTGCGCGAGGACTCGGACAAGCCGATCATCCTGCTGGCCTCCGGCACGGGTTTCGCGCCGATCAAGGCCATCGTCGAGCATGCCGCCTATACCGGCATCGACCGCAAGATGACGCTGTACTGGGGCGGCCGCCGCCCGGCCGACCTCTACATGCACACGCTGTGCGAGCAGTGGGCGCGCGACCTGCCGAACTTCCAGTACGTGCCGGTGATCTCCAACGCCCAGCCCGACGACAACTGGGCTGGCCGCACCGGCTTCGTGCACCAGGCCGTGATCGACGATCATCCGGACCTGTCCGGCCACGAGGTCTACGCCTGCGGCGCCCCGGTGATGGTCAACGCGGCCCGCACGGACTTCACCGCCCAGTGCAAACTGCACGAGGACGCGTTCTTCGCCGATTCGTTCACGTCCGAGGCCGACATGCACCCGGCCGGGGCCGCCTGACCACCCCCAAGCCGTTCCGTCGACACAACAATGCCACCCGGGTCTGCCAGACTTTCCACATTTGGTTTTGACACCCGGGTGCATGCGCCTTATATTGGCCGACATGAACACGATCATGCTCCGACGCCGCGCACGTACGTCGCTCCCTCTCAGGGTGCCTCGCGGCTGACCGTCCATCGCATCTGTTCAGGTCGACAAGCCACGGGCAACCCCCGTGGCTTTTTGTTTTTGCCGGTCTGATCCTCTCACCCCTTACTCGCCGAACCCAGGAGTCCGCCATGGCATTTGCCGATTTTCCCGTCCAATCCCTGATGTACATCACCAACCGCCCCGAGCTGGTCTTCACCGAAGGCAAGGGCTCCTGGCTGACGGACCATAACGGCAAGCGATACCTGGACTTCGTGCAGGGCTGGGCGGTGAACAGCCTGGGCCATTCGAACGAAGGCATGATCGAGGCGCTGGAGAAGCAGGCCCGCAAGCTGCTGAACCCGAGCCCCGCCTTCTACAACGAGCCGATGCTGGTGCTGTCCAAGCAGCTCACCGACAACAGCTGCTTCGACAAGGTCTTCTTCGCCAACAGCGGCGCCGAGGCCAACGAAGGCGCCATCAAGCTGGCCCGCAAGTGGGGGCGCAAGCACAAGAACGGCGCGTACGAGATCATCACCATGGACCACAGCTTCCATGGCCGCACGCTCGCCACCATGAGCGCGTCGGGCAAGGCCGGCTGGGACACCATCTTCGCGCCGCAGGTGCCGGGCTTCCCGAAGGCGGAGCTGAACGATTTGGCTTCCGTGGAGGCCCTGATCACCGACAAGACCGTCGGCATCATGCTGGAGCCGGTGCAGGGCGAAGGCGGCGTGATTCCCGCCACGCGCGAGTTCATGCAAGGCCTGCGCGCGCTGGCGGACAAGCACAAGCTGCTGTTCATCGTCGATGAAGTGCAGACCGGCTGCGGCCGCTGCGGCACGCTGTTCGCCTACGAGCTGTCGGGCGTGGAGCCGGACATCATGACGCTGGGCAAGGGCATCGGCGGCGGCGTGCCGCTCTCCGCCCTGCTCTGCAAGGCCGAGGTGGCCAGCTTCGAGGCCGGCGACCAGGGCGGCACCTACAACGGCAACCCGCTGATGACGGCGGTGGGCAGCAGCGTGATCGCCCAGCTGACCGCGCCGGGCTTCCTGGACGAGGTAAAGGCCAAGGCCGAGTACCTGCGCGAGCAGCTGCTGGCGCTGTCGGCCGAATTCGGCCTGGGTGGCGAGCGTGGCGAAGGCTTGCTGCGCGCGCTGGTGCTGAACAAGGAGATCGGCGCGCAGATCGTGGAAGAAGCCCGCGACATGGGGCCGGAAGGACTGCTGCTGAACGCCCCGCGTCCGGGCCTGCTGCGCTTCATGCCGGCGCTGAACGTCACGCGCGGCGAGATCGACCAGATGATCGGCATGCTACGCACGCTGCTCAAGAAGCTGGCCTGATCCCCGGCTTCGGTCGATAAAAAAAGCCTCGCGATGCGAATCGCGAGGCTTTTTTACTGGCCGGGATGCTGCCGGGCGATTACTCGCCCAGGTAGGCCGCGCGCACCTTGGGGTCGTCCAGCATCTGCTTGGCGTCGCCGCTCATGGTGATCAGGCCGGACTCCATCACGTAGCCGCGGTGGGCAGCCTGCAGCGCCAGGCGCGCGTTCTGCTCCACCAGCAGTACGGTCACGCCCTGCGCGGACACCGTGCGGACCACCTCGAAGATTTTCTCGACCATGATCGGCGAGAGACCCATCGACGGCTCGTCCAGCAGCAGCAGCTTGGGCTGGCTCATCAGCGCGCGCGCCATGGCCAGCATCTGCTGCTCGCCGCCAGACATCGTGCCGGCCAGCTGGTCCGCCCGCTCCTTCAGGCGCGGGAAGGTCTCGAACATGCGGTCGATATCGCGCTTGATGCCCGCGTCATCGTTGCGCGTGTACGCGCCCATCTGCAGGTTCTCGGTGATGGTCATGCGCGCGAACACGCCGCGGCCTTCCGGCACCATCGCCAGACCCTGCTTCAGCAGCGTGTAGCTGGGCACGCCCTTGATCGACTTGCCCATGTACTCCACGTCGCCGCCGGCCCAGCCCTGCAGGCCGGTGATGGCCTTCATGGTGGTGGTCTTGCCCGCGCCGTTGGCGCCGATCAGCGTCACCAGCTCGCCGTCGTGGATGTCCAGGTCCACGCCCTTGACGGCCTGGATGCCGCCGTAGGCGACCTTCAGGCCGGAAATCTTCAGTACTGTCTGTTTCATTGCGCGTCTCTCCCGCCTTAGTGTGCCGATGCGCCGAGGTAAGCCTCGATCACCGCGGGATTGTTCTGCACGTCTTGCGGCAGGCCCTGGGCGATGACCTTGCCGTAGTCCAGCACGGTCATCTGGTTGCACAGGCCCATCACCAGCTTCACATCGTGCTCGATCAGCAGGATGGTGCGGCCGTCGTTGCGGATCTTGTCGAGCAGGCCGCGCAACTCCACCTTCTCGGTGGCGTTCATGCCGGCCGCAGGCTCGTCCAGCGCCAGCAGCTTGGGCTCGGTGGCCAGCGCGCGGGCAATCTCCAGGCGGCGCTGGTGGCCGTAGGAGAGGTTGCGCGCGGTGAAGTTGGCGTACTTGCCGATGCCGACGTAGTCCAGCAGATCGTGGGCCATGTCCTCGATGCCCTCTTCCTCGCGCCGTACCGAGGGCGGACGGAAGATCGCGCCGAGCACGCCGGCCTTGGTCCGCACGTGGCGGCCCACCATCACGTTCTCCAGCGCGGTCATCTCGCCGAACAGGCGGATGTTCTGGAACGTGCGGGCAATGCCGGTCCGGGCCACTTCATGCACGGCCGTCGGCTGGTAGGCGCTGCCGCCCAGCACGAACTCGCCCGAATCGGGCGTGTACAGGCCGGTGATAACGTTGAAGAACGTGGTCTTGCCGGCGCCGTTGGGGCCGATCAGGCCGTAGATCTCGCCCTTGCGGATCTGCAGGCCCACGTCGGACAGGGCCTGCAGGCCGCCGAAGCGCTTGTTGACCCCCTGTACGGACAGGAGGAATTCGTTGTTGCTCATGATGTCCTCCTGGTCAGAAACGGCCAACGCTGCCCGCCCGGCGCACCACCGGGCGATCTTCCTTGCGCGGCGACGGCCAGATGCCGGCCGGGCGATACAGCATCACCCCCACCAGTGCCAGGCCGAACATCAGCTGGCGCAGCACCTCGGCATCGACGATGACATGGCCGAACAGGCCGGTCTGCATCGGCTCCGCCACCACGCGCAGCAGTTCCTGGAAGCCCACCAGCAGGATGCCGCCCAGGATCACGCCCGGGATATGGCCCATGCCGCCCAGCACCACGATGGCCAGGATGTAGATCGATTCCCACAGCGTGAACGACTCGGGCGAGACAAAGCCCTGGAATGCGCCGAATACAGCACCCGACACACCACCGAACGAGGCGCCCATGGCGAACGCCAGCAGCTTCACGTTACGGGTGTTGATGCCCATCGCCTTGGCGGCAATCTCGTCTTCACGAATCGCCACCCAGGCCCGGCCGATCCGCGAGTTCTGCAGGCGCAGGCAGATGAACACGATCACGATGACCAGGAACACCAGCAGGTAGTAGTACATGAACACCGGCGTGAACTTCAGCCCGAAGATCTCGTGGGATTTCGAGAAGTCGAAGCCGAAGATGTGCACCGGGTCTACCGCCGTGATGCCCTTGGGGCCGTTGGTGATGTTGACCGGGCGGTCCAGGTTGTTCATGAAAATACGAACGATCTCACCGAAGCCCAGCGTCACGATGGCCAGGTAGTCGCCCCGTAGCTTGAGGGTAGGCGCGCCCAGCATGACGCCGAACAGCGCCGCCACCCCAAGTGCAATGGGCAGCACGAACCACATCGACAGATGCAGCCCGTTCGGGAACAGCTGGTGGATCCACTCGAACTGGTTGGCGAGGTGCGGCGAACCKAGCAGCGCCATCAGGTAGGCGCCCACCGCGTAGAACGCGATGTAGCCCAGGTCCAGCAGGCCGGCAAAGCCGACCACGATGTTCAGGCCCAGCGCCAGCATGATGTAGAGCAGCGCGAAGTCGAGCACGCGCACCCAGTAGTTGCCGCCGAAGGTCTGGACGAAGAATGGCGCGCACAGCGCCACGACGAGGAAGCCCAGCAGGGCCGCCAGCGTCTTGGCCGGCACGCGCGACGGTGCCGCGACGGCCGTGGATGGAATCGGAGTATTCATGGATTCGCTCTCCTCAGGCGCGGTCGGCCACGCGTTCGCCCATGATGCCGGACGGACGGAACACAAGTACGGTAATCAGCACGACGAACGCGAACACGTCCTGGTAATTCGAGCCGAACACCCCGTTGGTCAGGTCGCCGATGTAGCCGGCGCCCAGTGCTTCGATCAGGCCCAGCAGCATGCCGCCGACCATCGCGCCGGCCAGGTTGCCGATGCCACCCAGCACCGCGGCGGTGAACGCCTTCAGCCCGGGGATGAAGCCMATGTAGAAGTGCGCGTTGCCGTAGTTGGTGGCCATCATCACGCCTGCCAGCGCCGCCAGGGCGGCGCCGATCATGAACGTGGCCGAAATCACGAAGTTGGGGTTCACGCCCATCAGGCCCGCCACCTTCTGGTTCTCGGCGGTGGCGCGCATCGCGCGGCCGAGCTTGGTGCGGTTGACCAGGGCCAGCAGGCCAGCCATCACCATCACGGCCATGCCGATGATGACKATTTCCTTGCCGGTGATGGTGGCGCCCGTGGAACCGATGTCGATCGGGCTCGAGGGCAGCAGCTGCGGGAAGGTCAGCGGGTTGCGCGACCAGATCAGCATGCCCATCGTCTGGAGGATGATGGAGACGCCGATGGCGGTGATCAGCGGGGCCAGGCGCGGCGCGTTGCGCAGCGGCCGGTAGGCAATCCGCTCGATCGAAAAGGACAGTACTGCACAGACGGGCATGGCGATCAGCGTGGCGATCACCAGCGTCAGCCACTCGGGCAGGCCGGGCGCGAACTTCTGCAGCCCCATGATGGCCGACAGCGCGGTCAGCGCGCCAATCATCAGCACGTCGCCGTGCGCGAAATTGATGATGCCCAGAATGCCGTAGACCATGGTGTAGCCCAGTGCGATCAGCGCATAGATGCTGCCGAGCACCAGACCGTTCACGATCTGCTGGATAAAGATATCCATGAAAACTCCTGCTTCAGCCCCAGGCCGCGCGGCATGGTGTGGATGCCGTGGGTGGGACGGTAATGTTGGATGGGTCKGGTAGAGAGGTGATGACTTGCTGGTGTGCTGCCCGCCCTGTTCCATCCATGGTAAGGATGCTGTCAACCGTTGGCGAGACTAAAAAGAACGGCACCGCAAAATACTCACGGTGCCGTTCGGATGGGCCGGTAAGCCCGGAATTACATCTTCACGACGTCGAGGACGGACTTCTTCTTGTCCTTGTACTCGTACAGCGTGATGGTGCCTTCCTTCATGTCGCCCTTTTCGTCGAAGGCGATGTTGCCGATCACGCCCTTGTAGTTCGTCTTGGGCATTTCGGCCAGGATGGCGGCCGGCTCGGACGAGTTGGCGCGCTTCATGGCATCGACGACCACCATCACGGCGTCATACGTGAACGGTGCGTAGATCTGCACCGGGGCGTTGAAACGTGCCTGGTAGCGCTTCTGGAAGTCGTCGCCGGCTTCCATCTTCGACAGGGCCAGACCGGCTTCCGAGCAGATGATGTTGGTCACGGCATCGCCGGCCAGCTCAGCCACCTTGTCGGTACACACGCCGTCGCCGCCCACGATCTTCGAGGTGATGCCCAGTTCCTTGGCCTGCTTGGCGAACGGACCGCCGGTGGCATCCATGCCGCCGTACATGATCACGTCCGGCTTCTTGCCCTTGATCTTGGTCAGGATGGCCTTGAAGTCCGTGGCCTTGTCGTTGGTGGCTTCACGTGCCACCACGTTCACGCCCGAAGCCTTGGCGGTCTTCTCGAACTCGTCGGCCAGGCCCTTGCCGTAGGCGGTGGCATCGTCGACGATGGCCACGCTCTTGGCGCCCAGGCTCTTGGCGGCGTAGTTGGCCAGTGCCGGACCCTGCTGGGCGTCGGTAGCCACCACGCGGTACGTGGTCTTGAAGCCTTGCTTGGTGTAGTCGGGGTTGGTCGACGACGGCGAGATCTGGACGATGCCGGCATCGCTGTAGATCTTCGAAGCCGGGATCGAGACGCCCGAGTTCAGGTGACCCACCACGGCGACGACCTTCGCGTCCACCAGCTTCTGGGCCACGGCGGTGCCGGTCTTCGGATCGGCGGCGTCGTCTTCGCCCACCAGTTCCAGCTTGATCTTCTTGCCGCCGATTTCCAGACCGGTCTTGTTGACTTCTTCCACGGCCAGGCGCGCGCCGTTTTCGTTGTCCTTGCCAAGGTGGGCAATGCCGCCCGTCAGCGGAGCCGCGTGGCCGATCTTGACGATGGTTTCACCGCCACCTGCAGCCGGTGCCGCCGCGGCAGGTGCCGATGCTGCCGCATCAGCCGGCTTTTCTTCTTTCTTGCCACATGCAGCGACCAGCGCCACAGCKGCCGCGATCGGCAGAATCTTGGCAAACGTGAATTGCATGAGTGATCTCCTAGGATTCACAAAAACAGGGAAATACTACGCCTCCCGGACGTATTCCCTGGACCGCCCTTTGTTTAGTTTCAATTTGAAACGCGCGCATTGTATCCCCTTTCTTTGCGGATGCAATACGCGACGCAACAACCTGAACCATTTACCCACCAATTGCGCTAGGGAATTTCCCCAATGCACAGATTGGGGCAATCTCCGCCCATTTGGCAGACCCGTCACCTGTGCTTACAAGAATCGTGCCCGTGTCTCGCCGGAGGCGCTTGCGCCACGTCACAAGCCTGCGCCGCGCCACATATAATGGCCAGGTATTAATTAGGTATTTCATTTCAAATACCGGGCCGCCTCTCTAATGTGCAGAATGTAGCGCCGCACCATAATAGGGAAAACCCCATCCTCGGGGATTACCCTGATATTGTCTGGGTGTTAAGACACGTATTGCGGCATTATGGCGCCGGGCGCGGTTTTGTAAGTCCTTAAATGTCTCCGATAGTGCGGCAGCGCACGTCGCGACAAAAATAGCGGACGCAACGATACGCACCAGCGCGGTGCGATGGCAGAACAGCGAAAAACGGGGAAGGAAGAAGAAGCGGCGGGACGGGAKAACGACGGGCGCGGACACCGACCCGTTTCAGGTCGATGTCCGGCAATCAGGCGGAAACAGGCAGGATCAGGACTGCACGGACACGCTGGCGAGGCCGCGCGGCAGCGGGAAGGACATGTTCTCCTCCACGCCTTCCAGCGCTCGCACGCTGCGCACGCCGAACGTGCGCAGGCGCTCGACGATGGCCTGGGCCAGTGCTTCGGGGGCCGAGGCCCCTGCGGTCAGGCCGATCCGGCGCTTGCCTGCCACCCACTCGGGCTTGAGCTGGTCAGGATCGTCGACCATGTAGGCCGGCACGCCGAGGCGGTCCGCCAGCTCGCGCAGGCGGTTCGAGTTCGAGCTGTTCGGGCTGCCCACCACGATCACCACTTCCACCTGCGGCGCCATGAACTTCACGGCGTCCTGGCGGTTCTGCGTGGCATAGCAGATGTCTTGTTTCTTGGGCTCGCGGATATCCGGGAAGCGCGCCTTCAGCGCCGCCACGATCTCGGCAGTCTCGTCCACCGACAACGTGGTCTGCGTGACGTAGGCCAGTTGCGACGGGTCGGACACGGCCAGACGGTTGACGTCCTCGACCGACTCCACCAGCAGCATGCCGCGCTCGGCCTGGCCCATCGTGCCTTCCACCTCGGGGTGCCCCTTGTGGCCGATCATGATGATCTCGCAGCCTTCGGCGCGCATCTTGCCTACCTCGACGTGCACCTTGGTCACCAGCGGGCAGGTGGCGTCGAACACGGTCAGGCCACGCGCGGTGGCGTCTGCGCGCACTTCCTTCGACACGCCATGCGCGCTGAAGATCACGGTCGAACCGGGTGGCACTTCGTCGAGTTCGTCGACGAACACCGCGCCCTTGTTGCGCAGATCGGCCACCACGTAGGCATTGTGGACAATCTCGTGGCGCACGTAGATCGGCGCGCCGAACAGCGCCAGCGCGCGTTCGACGATCTCGATCGCGCGGTCCACGCCGGCGCAGAAGCCACGCGGCTGCGCCATCAGGATCTCGGCGTCGATGGGGAGGGTGAGCTCGGGCATGCTGGGGTCCGTCACAACGGCTGACATCAGAGAATTCCGATCAATTGGACATCGAACAGGATGGTCTGTCCGGCCAGCGGGTGGTTGAAGTCGAACAGCGCGGCGGTCTCGCCGAATTCCTTTAGCACGCCGGCGTACTTGCCGCCGTTCGGTGCATTGAATTCCACGAGGTCGCCGGGCGAATAGTCTTCCTCGAACGAGCTGTTCTCGCGCAGCGTGGCCAGCGAGACCCACTGCAGCAGTTCGGGGTTGCGCGGGCCGAAGGCATGCTCCGGCGCCAGGCGGTAAGTCATGCGCTGGCCCTCGGGCATGCCGAGCAGCGCCGCCTCGAGGTTGGGCGCGAGCTGGCCCTGGCCAAGCAGCAGCGTGGCGGGTTTTTCCTCGAACGTGCTCACGACTTCGGTGCCGTTCTCGAGGGAGATGCTGTAGTGGAGGGTCAGGAAGGAGTCCGCCAGGACTGTCTTGCGGGCAGCCGCGCCGCCGCCTTCCGCTTCTGACGCAAAAGTTTGCAAATTCATGGGTGATCAACCGGTCAACAACCCGTATTGTATTCGACTGGCCCGTCTGCCGCCGGCCTCCGTCGCAGCCGGCATGACAGTTAGTGTGGCAATTTCTGGAGACGATTCGATGTCGATGCTGCCAATTCCCCGCTGGCCCGCCCAGGAGCGCCCCCGCGAAAAGCTGGCGCTGGGCGGCCCGGGAGCATTGTCCGACGCCGAATTACTCGCTGTTTTCCTACGTGTGGGCAGCCCCGGCAAGAGCGCCGTGGACCTCGCCCGGGAGCTGCTGGGGCGCTTCGGCTCGCTGACGCGGCTGTTTGCCGCAGATACCGATACCCTTGCCACGATCAAGGGCATGGGCGCCGCCAAGCAGGCCCAGCTGCGCGTGGTGCCGGAACTGACCCGGCGCGCGCTGGCCGAGACGCTCAAGGCCCCGCGCGGCCTGGATTCCGAGCGCGCGGTCCGCGCCTACCTGCGGCTGACGCTGTCGCGCCTGCCGCACGAGGTCTTCATCGCCCTCTATCTGGATAGTGCGTACCGCCTGCTCGCCAATGTAGAGCTTGGACGCGGATCCCTGGGTGGCGTCACGGTCTATCCACGAGAAGTGGCGCGCGAAGCGCTTTCATACAACGCCGCCCATGTCATCGTCGCCCACAACCACCCGCACGGCCCCGTAGAACCCAGCTTCGCTGACCTTTCCACCACACGGCACCTCGCCCGGGCGCTCGCCGTGCTGGACATCGGGCTGCTGGACCATTACATTGTCGCCGGCAGCGATATCTATTCGTTCGCCGAGCATGACCGGCTGCCCGCCGTCCCGCCCACGTGAGCGCGTCCACGTGATCCCGGCAGCACGGCAAACCTGCGGCACAACACTAAGTCTTCCCCTCAGCGCGGAAGGCGTTGATTCGCCAGTCGTTTCCGGTCTATAATGTTCGTTTTGCTGAAGTCTCAATCCGCTGCAGTCCGGGCCCGCGCGCCTTTTGTTGATCTGTTGCGAACATTGTCCACGAATAAGATTTAGGAGTGCTTCATGGCACGCGTCTGTCAAGTGACCGGGAAAGCGCCGATGGTCGGCAACAACGTTTCCCACGCAAACAACAAGACCAAGCGCCGTTTTCTGCCCAATCTGCAGAATCGCCGCTTCTTCGTTGAATCGGAAAACCGCTGGGTGAGCCTGCGCGTCTCGAACGCCGGCCTGCGCCTGATCGACAAGAAAGGCATCGACTCCGTGCTCGCCGACCTGCGCGCACGCGGCGAAGTCTAAATAGGAGTACAACATGGCCAGCAAAGGCGGACGCGACAAGATCAAGCTGGAATCGACCGCAGGTACGGGTCATTTCTACACGACCACCAAGAACAAGCGCACCATGCCGGAAAAGATGGAGATCTCGAAGTTCGATCCCGTCGCCCGTAAGCACGTGCCTTACAAGGAAACCAAGATCAAGTAATTGATCCGGTCTCCGATGAAGAACCCCGCCGAGCACCTCGCTTCGCGGGGTTTTTTGTTGCCCGTTTTTATTGACCGCAAACCCTTATGCGGCAAGGGCTGGGGCGTCCGCGAACCGGTATGCGGGTGTACACTTTCCAGCTTTCCCTGACGCGCATTCGCTCCGCGCGAACCCTGCACCATGAACTTCGACGTCGCGATCGTCGGCAGCGGGCTGGCCGGCCTCACCGTCGCGCTGCAACTGGCCGATAGCCACCGGGTTGTCATCCTCAGCAAGCGCGCCATGACGCATGGCGCCAGCGACTGGGCCCAGGGCGGCATCGCCGCAGTGCTCGACTCCGGCGACAGCCACGACGAACACACGCAGGACACGCTGGTCGCCGGCGCCGGCCTGTGCGACGAAGGCGCGACGCGCTACATCGTGGAGCATGGACGCGAGGCCATCCAGTGGCTGATCGACCGGGGCGTGCCCTTCACCCGCGATGCCCAGGCAGAACTGGGCTTCCACCTGACGCGCGAAGGCGGCCACAGCCGGCGCCGCATCATCCACGCGGCGGACGCCACGGGCCACGCCGTGGTCACCACGCTGACCGAGCAGGCACGCCAGCACCCGAACATCACGATCATCGAGGACCACTTCGCGATCGACCTGATCACGGCCACCAAGCTCGGCCTGCCAGGCAACCGCTGCTACGGCCTCTATGTGCTCGACGACACCACGGGCGCCGTGCGTACCATCACGGCCACCCACACGGTGCTGGCCGCCGGCGGCGCGGGCAAGGTCTATCTCTATACGACCAACCCCGACACCGCAACCGGCGACGGCATCGCCATGGCGTGGCGCGCCGGCTGCCGGGTGTCGAACATGGAATTTATCCAGTTCCACCCGACCTGCCTCTACCACCCCTACGCMAAGTCGTTCCTGATTTCCGAGGCGGTACGTGGCGAAGGTGGCCTGCTGAAGTTGCCCGACGGCACCCKCTTCATGCCCGACCACGATCCGCGTGCCGAACTGGCACCGCGCGACGTGGTGGCGCGCGCGATCGACTTCGAGATGAAGAAGCGCGGCCTCGACTGCGTCTACCTCGACATCACGCACCAGCCGGAAGCGTTCCTGAAGGAACATTTCCCGACGATCTACGCACGTTGCCTGGAGTTGGGCATCGATATCACCCGCGAGCCGATTCCCGTGGTACCGGCCGCCCACTACACGTGCGGCGGCGTGGTGACCGACACTGCGGGTCGCACGGACCTGTCGAACCTCTATGCCGTGGGCGAGACCGCCTGCACCGGCCTGCACGGCGCAAACCGGCTGGCCTCCAACTCGCTGCTCGAATGCATGGTGATCGGTCGCGCAGCCGCCGAGGACATCGCCCGGCAGGACAAGGCCGGCGCGCCGGATATCAGCCTGCCCGCCTGGGATGCCAGCCGCGTGGCCGATGCGGACGAGGAAGTGGTGGTGTCCCACAACTGGGACKAACTGCGCCGCATGATGTGGAACTACGTCGGCATCGTCCGCACGGACAAGCGCCTCKAGCGCGCCCAGCACCGGATTGGTCTGTTACGCGAGGAAATTGCCGAGTACTACGCCAACTTCCGCGTCACGCGCGACCTGCTGGAACTGCGCAATCTGGTCGAAGTGGCGGCGCTGATCGTCGACAGCGCGTACTCGCGCCACGAAAGCCGGGGCCTCCACTTCAGCCGCGACTACCCCGACACGCTGCCCAAGGCGTTGCCGACCGTGCTCCAGCCGCTGCTGGGCCGCGCGGCGCAGCATCGACAGAACAAGCAAAAGTCGTAAAACAGACGTGAAAAAGGGGCCGATACGGCCCCTTCCCTTTTGCGATGCGCTTTGCGCGTTACCCAACGATCCGCAGCGAATAGTCGGTCGCGCGCACATCCTTGGTCAGCGCGCCCACCGAGATCCGGTCCACGCCCGTTTCGGCGAATTCCCGAATCGACTCGGCATTGACGCCGCCCGACACCTCCAGCAGCGCCCGACCACGGTTGATTTCCACCGCTTCGCGCATCATAGGCACCGTAAAGTTGTCGATCAGGACCGATTTGGCGCCGGCAGCGAGTGCCTCTTCCAGTTCGGCGATTGACTCCACCTCGATCTGCACCGAGGCGTCCGTGCCCAGCGCCAGCGCAGCCTGCATGGCCGCCGTGATGCTGCCCGCCGCCGCGATATGGTTTTCCTTGATCAGGATGCCGTCATAGAGCGCCAGCCGCTGATTCTCGCCGCCGCCGATGCGCACCGCGTACTTCTGCGCCAGGCGCAGGCCGGGCAGCGTCTTGCGGGTGTCGAGCACGCGGGCCCGCGTGCCGGCAATCAGATCCGCATAGCGCCGGGTGGCCGTGGCCACGCCGGACAGCAGTTGCAGGAAGTTCAGCGATGGCCGCTCCGCCGTCAGCAGCGCACGGGCCGGGCCGGCAATCTCGCACACCACATCATCGGGGGCCATCCGCGCGCCCTCCTCCTTGAGCCAGCGCACCTGGAGCCGCGCATCGACGGCCGCCATACACGCCTCAAACCAGGGCTGGCCGCACAGCACCGCGCTCTCGCGCACGATCACGCGCGCCTGCACGGGTTTGTCGGCCGGAATCAGCAGGCCCGTCAGGTCGCCGGTGCCCACATCCTCGGCAATCGCGGCCTGCACGTTGGCTGCCAGCGCCGCGGGCAGCGCCGGGCCGTAACTATCGAACACGGAATTCACAGTCATGCCGGGCCCACTCCCTGGAACAGCGCGCCCGTCTGGGCCAGATCGCTGGCCGGCCGCACATTGGCCTTCTGCTGCGCGGCGAAGTTGAGCATCCGATCAATGCAGGTAACGGCGCGCTGGCCGATGATCGGGTCCACTTGGATCTCGTTGCGCCCCGTTTCCAGCACTTCGGCCAGATTGGTCAGCGCATTCATGGCCATCCACGGGCAATGCGCGCAGCTCTTGCAGGTGGCGCTGTTGCCGGCCGTGGGAGCCTCGATGAAGTGCTTGCCCGGCGCGGCCATCCGCATCTTGTGCAGGATGCCGTTGTCGGTGGCCACGATGAACTCGTTGGCGTCGAGGTGCTGGGCCGCCGCGATCAGTTGGCTCGTGGAACCCACCACGTCCGCCTGCGCCACCACATTGGCCGGGGATTCCGGGTGCACCAGGATCTTGGCATTCGGATAGTCCTTGCGCAGCAGGTCCAGCTCGATGCCTTTGAACTCGTCATGCACCAGGCAGGAGCCCTGCCACAGCAGCATGTCGGCGCCGGTTTCCTTCTGGATGTAGCCGCCGAGGTGCTTGTCCGGTGCCCAAAGAATTTTCTCGCCGCGCGCGTGTAGATGTTCGACGATTTTCAGGCCGATGCTCGACGTCACCATCCAATCCGCACGGGCCTTCACGGCCGCACTGGTATTAGCATAGACCACCACCGTGCGATCCGGGTGGGCGTCGCAGAATGCCGAGAATTCGTCAGCCGGGCAGCCGAGATCCAGCGAGCACGTGGCGTCGAGGTCCGGCATCAGGATGGTCTTCTCGGGGCTCAGGATCTTGGCGGTCTCGCCCATGAAGCGCACGCCGGCCACGACCAGCGTCTGAGCCGCATGATCGCGGCCGAAGCGCGCCATTTCCAGCGAGTCCGACACGCAGCCGCCGGTTTCCTCGGCCAGGTCCTGCAGGTCGGCATCGACGTAATAGTGCGCCACGAGCACCGCGTTGCGCTCCTTGAGCAGCTTGCGGATGCGGGCCTTGAGTGCCTGGCGCTCGTCGGGGGTCAGCGCGGGCGGTACCTTGGCCCAGGCATGGGCCACGCAACTGCCGCCGGCTGCGCTTTCGGTATCCGTCAGGTTCGGTTTCTCGAACTCGATGGACTTGATCGTTTGTGGGGTCATCTCAGCAGTACTCCTCGGGGCACCCGTGGGCCGCCGCGCTTGGAAGCACGCGGTCTGACCTGGACATGGGGGAGTGTAGCGAAAAGAAAAGCCCCGCCAGGGGCGGGGCTTTTACCATGCGGGCGCGACGAGAATTGTATCAGGCGTACCGGCGCAGGCGCAGCGAAAACTCTTGCAGGGCCTGGATTCCGCTGGCTTCGGCGCGATGGCACCACGCCTGCAGTTGCTGGAGCAGCTGCTCGCGCGTGAGGCTCGAACGACCCCAGATCGCGGCGAGTTCGCGGCGCATTTCCACGAAGGTATGCAGCGCCTTGTTCTGCTCGACGATGCTGGCCAGTTGCTGGCGCTGCGGCGCGGCCAGCTTGCCTTCCTCGCGATGGAACCACTTGCGGGCGAGCTTGAAGTGGCTGTAGTCGGCCGCACGGCCTTCCTTCAGCTTCTCCAGTTCCTCGTTGTATGCGCTCTTCACGGCCTTGGCGTAGCGCGCCATAACGTCGTAGMGGTTGGCGATGATCGCTTCCAGCGTGTTGTGGTCCACCGGGCGGGCATCCACCAGACGCGCCTTGGGCGGGGTCTTCTTGACCTTGGCCAGGCCCACGGACTGCATCGCACGGATGTACCACCAGCCCACATCGATCTCGTACCACTTGATCGAGAACTTGGCCGACGTCGGATACGTGTGGTGGTTGTTGTGCAGCTCTTCGCCGCCGATGATAAAGCCCCACGGCGACACGTTGGTCGAAGCATCCTCGCAATCGTAGTTGCGATAGCCCCACCAGTGGCCCAGGCCGTTGATGATGCCGGCCGCGTGGATCGGGATCCAGAGCATCTGCACGGCCCAGACCGACAGGCCGATCACGCCGAACAGCGCCACGTCGATGATCAGCATCAGGCCAACGCCCTGCCAGGCGAAGCGCGAGTACACGTTGCGCTCGACCCAGTCGTCAGGCGTGCCATGGCCGAACTTGGCGACGGTTTCCTTGTTCTTGGCTTCCTCGCGATACAGCTCCGCGCCTTCCAGCAGCACCTTGCGGATGCCGCGGGTCTGCGGGCTGTGCGGATCGTCCTCGGTCTCGCACTTGGCGTGGTGCTTGCGGTGGATGGCGGTCCATTCCTTGGTCACCATGCCCGTCGTCAGCCAGAGCCAAAAGCGGAAGAAGTGTTGCGCAATTGGGTGCAGGTCCAGCGACCGGTGCGCCATGCAGCGGTGCAGGAAAATGGTCACGCCGGCGATCGTGATATGCGTCACCACGAGGGTGAAGATCACGATCTCCCACCAGGACCAGTTGGCAAGGCCGTTGGCGGCCCAGTCAAGAATTGAGTCGAACAAACTGTTCTCCGTCTGTGAATCGAAGGTCTTGCAGCGCGGCACAATGGTGCGGCACGGCGAACGCGCAGAAAAAAGACTGCGAAATCAGGCGATTGCGATTATTACTGGCGCCTGGCGCAACCTGTCGAAACAGTATGGGAGCCGGGCGAAGGCACGAGCCGCTGCAATCTGGCGGCTGTTTTGTGTGGGGCTGCGGCTTGCTCTGCAAGCGCGCGTCAACCCGGTATTCTACCGGATCGGCGCCACTCGAACATCCGCTTTTTCCCCGACTTTGAGTGCCCCCTATGGCTTTCGTTCCCCTTTCATGCGAGGGGTGGCGCAGGCGCCGCCTGGGATGCCAGCACGCGCATCTCCCGCTGGGGATACGGGATCGCGATGCCATGTTCGCGGAAAGTGCGCCAAATAGCACGATTCATCGCCGATTGCACCCCGAGCTTGCCGTTTTGCGGGTCGGCAATGTTGACCGCCACCTCGTACTCGATGCCGCTGTCCGCAAACATGACAAGAAACGCAGCCGGGGCCGGCTCGGGCAGCACACGCGGCAGGCCGCGCACGCAATCCTGGAGCAGCGTGATCACCGTTTCGGGGTCGGCGGCGTAGTCGGCCTGCACGCGTGTCGCTACGCGCACATTTGTCCCTGAAAACGAATGGTTCTGCACCGATTGGGCGACAAGTTGCTCATTCGGCACCAGCGTCTCGCCGTCACCATTACGCACCACGGTGTAGCGGGTGCGGATCTGCGAGACGATGCCGGTGTACTTGTCCACCGTGATCTGGTCGCCGAGCTTGACCGAGCGGTCCAGCAGAATGATGAAGCCCGAGATGTAGTTGCTGGCAATCTTCTGCAGGCCCAGGCCGAGGCCCACGCCCAGCGCGCCGCCGAATACCGACAGCACGGTCAGATCGATGCCGACCAGCGACAGGCTCAGCAGCAGCGACACCAGCAGCAGCAACGCCTTGGCGATGCGCGTAAGCACCACCTTCAGGTTCGAATCCAGGCTCGGCGCGCGCATCAACCGCTCCTCGAGCCACGAGCCAAACCACATCGCCGCGAGCACGGTCAGCAGAATCCAGACCACGGCCATCAGCGTGCTGGCCAGGCTGACGTCGTGCTTGCCGCCGATCGAGAAGCGCACCGCATGCATCCACGCCATCACGTCGGACAGCACGCCCAGCACGTACAGCGCCATGCCGAGCCAGACCACCGTGGTCAGCACCTTCTCCACCAGCACCAGCATGCCGTGCAACTGCCCGTTGCCCGACAATACGCGCCGCAGGATATAGAAACCGACATAAAGCGAGGTGATGCCGAACAGCGGCACCAGCGCCAGCCGCAGCACGCTGATCGACAGGAACGGCGCCAGCGCGAAGCGCGCGGCCAGGACCAGCAGCCAGCCAATCAGCGGAAACATCGCCCGCTCAAGGCTGACGGCGGCCAGCCGGAGCGAGAAACTCGAGGATTCGTAGCGCGCTTCCAGCCGGCGGGTCACATGGCGCGCGAGCGGCCATGCCACCACCAGGCAGGCGGCCAGCACCCCAAGCTGCCAGAAGAAGCCCGGCCCGCCTGCATCGCGGAGCAGGTCGTCCAGCATCTTGCCAAATCCGGAATGCTCCATGGGCGCCGGGGCTTATCGGGTGCGTTCCAACACCGCCGCGAAGAAGCCATCGGTCTGATGGATATGCGGAAACAGCGCCAACATGCCGCCTTCTGCCGGCAACTGGGGCACTTCGATCTTTTGCTCGGCCAGCACTTCAGCCACCGGCACGAGGCGGAAATTCTCGTGGGTTGCCAGGAAATCGCGGACGATTGCCTCGTTTTCAGCTTCCAGCACGCTGCAAGTCGCATATACGACTCGTCCGCCGCCCTTCACCAGGCGGGCCGCCGAGTCAAGGATGGCCGACTGCTTCGCGGTCAGCTCAACCACCGACTCCGGCGACTGGCGCCACTTCAGGTCCGGGTTGCGGCGCAGGGTGCCGAGGCCGCTGCAAGGCGCATCCACCAGTACGCGGTCGATCTTGCCAGCCAGACGCTTGATCTTGGCGTCGCGTTCGGAATCGATCAGCACCGGATGGACGTTCGACAGCCCGCTGCGCGCCAGGCGCGGCTTCAGGTTGGCCAGACGCTTCTCGGAGACGTCGAAGGCGTAGAGCCGGCCGGTCGAGCGCATGGCGGCGCCCAGCGACAGCGTCTTGCCACCCGCGCCGGCGCAGAAATCCACAACCATCTCGCCACGCTTGGGCGCCACGAGGTGGCACAGCAGTTGGCTGCCTTCGTCCTGCACTTCCACGCCGCCGTTGATAAACAGCGGCAACTGGTTCAGCGCGGGCTTGCCCTTGAGGCGGATGCCGGCGGGCGACATCGGGGCGACTTCGGCGGCGATGCCAGCCGTTTCCAGTTCGGCCAGCGCTTCTTCGCGGGAGATCTTGGCCGTGTTCACGCGCAGATCCAGCGGCGCGGGACGCAGCCACGCATCGCCGAGGGCGGTGGTGAAGGCTTCGCCATGGTGCGCGACGAGGTCGTCGTAGAGCCATTCCGGCAGGTTCGCCCGCACGCGCGGCGAGAGGCTGGAGCGCTCGATCGTCGTCAGACGGTCCAGCCACTCGGCTTCATCCGGGTAAAGGAACGGGCTCAGGACATCGCGGCCCAGCGTCGCGGCGAGGCCCAGCAGGCCCAGTCGGCGGGTGGCCGCACCGGTGCCACTTTCGGCGAATTGGCCGAATTCGACGCGTCGGCGCAACACTGCATAGATCGCCTCGGCAATGATGCCGCGATCCCGATGACCGAGTTTCGCGTTCTCGCGGAAGTAGTAGCTGACCACGGCGTCGGCCGGGCGTGCGAACAGCAGCACCTTGCCCAGCAGCCGTTCGATGTGTTGCAGGTGGAAAGCCTGCAGGCTACCCGAGCGTCCATGTGCGCCATCCACCCCTTGCGGGCGCGGCGTGGGGGCCATGCGGATCGGGCTGCCCTTGCCTTTGCTGCCGCGCGAACGCTGGCTTTTGTCCTGAGGTGTTGCGGGATTACGACTCATTGAGAGATGCCTGCCGCCGGAGCGGAGAGGGCCAGGAACCACTGCGGTTCGGCCGGTTGAACTTGAACCACGCCGTCTCGTACCTGCAGACGGTCTTCCACAAACCAGCGGACGGCGCGGGGATACATCACATGCTCGCAGTCGAGCAAACGCGTGGCGAGCGACTCGGGAGTGTCGCCAGGCAGAACATCGAGTGCTGCTTGCAGCACGATCGGACCATGATCGAGCTCCGGAGTGACGAAATGGACTGTCGCCCCGTGAAACTTGACGCCGGCCTCAAGGGCCTGGCGATGGGTATGGAGACCCGGGAAACTGGGCAGCAGCGACGGGTGGATATTCAGCATCCGGCCCGCGTAATGCTCCACGAATTCGGGCGTCAGGATGCGCATGAAGCCCGCCAGCACAACGAGATCGGGCTGATGCGCGTCGATGGCATCGCGCATCGCCGCATCGAAACCGGCACGATCGGGGTACTGCTTGTGGTCCACCACGCCCGTGGCAATGCCGTGTTCCCCCGCAAACGCCAGACCGCTGGCGTCGGGACGGTTCGACAGCACCGCCGCCACGCGCCCCGGCCACTGCTCCGCGGCGCAGGCCCGGACGATGGCTTCCATGTTGCTGCCACGCCCGGAAATCAGGATCACAATATTTTTCATCGGCGCGATTCTACCAAGCTGTGGTCCAAACGCTTGCAAAGCGAGCACATTAGGTACTTAATTCACGCGAAACCGGCCTCCGGAGCGGGCGCGCGGCGCCCAGTACGATGCATATACCCCTGTGTGATGGATTGTGACGCCTCCCCCGCTCTGATAGAGTGGTCACTACGTCCACGCGCCACTGTGCAAGTAGGTGACAACAAGGACGAGACGGGAAATTAGACGGGAATACGCATGTCGAACGCTGCACCGACTTTGTTGGTGGTCGATGATCATCCTATGGCCCTCTCAGGCACCACCGCATTTCTCGCGGAGGTGATGCCCGATGTCGCCGTCCACGCGGCGGGMAGTGCCAAGKAAGCCCTCCACTCGCTAAACCAGGGATTGCGCCCCGATATCGTGCTGCTCGATATCTGGCTGAACGACGGTACCGGCTTCGATGCCATGCTGGCATTCAAGACCGTGATCCCKAGCGCGCGCTTCATCTTCATGTCCGCCGAGGCCACGCCAGAGATCGTGGGCCGCGCGCGGGCGCTCTCCGCCTGCGGCTTCGTGGGCAAGCACCTCGATGCCAACGCGTTCACGGCCGCCGTGCGCAAAGTGCTGGCCGGCGATACCAGCTTCCCGACCGACGAGGCGCTCTCCGGGCGCTCCCAGTCCTTCGGCCCCGCCCACGGCATTCCCGTGACGCCGGCCGAACTGGGCCTGACGCCGCGCCAGGGCTCGGTGCTCGCGCTGGTGCTGGAAGGACTGCCGAACAAGGTCATCGCCCGCAAGCTGGGCCTCACCGAGAATACGGTCAAGGAGCACGTCTCCGCCATTCTGCAACGGCTGGGCGTGCGCACGCGGATGCAGGTCATGTCGCGCATGGAACGGTTCCGGCTTCGCCAGTAATTCATCGTAGGATCTTCAAGCAATAACGCCACCCCCCTAGCGGTGGCGTTTTGCATTGCAGAACAGCGATCAGGCCGGATGGAGCCAGCGCCGCAGCAGCATGCGCAGGTTGCTCGGGTCCACCGGCTTGGGCAGCACGAAGTAGCCCGCCTCCTCGGCCGCCTGGAGCGCCGCCGATTTCAGGTCGCCGGTTAGCAGCGCGCTGCGCGCCTGGGGCTGCGTGGTCTGCCAGCGTTCGAGCAGGTCCAGCCCGTTTTCGCTGCMGGGCAGGCGCAGGTCGCAGAAGATGATGTCCGGCTTCAGCCCCTTGGCGAACAGCGCGTCGGCCTCGGCGCCATGGGCGGCGCAGGCCACGCGGATGCCCCACGCCTCCATCAGCGCGATCCAGGCCTTGCGGATCTGGCTGTCGTCGTCCACCACGAGCACGGTGCCGCGCAGCCGTTCCGGCTTGGCCTCCTGCGCCTGGACGTTGGCGCGCATGGCGCGCACGGCTTCGATGGTCTCCGCCGGCACCGGCGCCAGCGCGAACCAGAACACCGAGCCCTTGCCCGGCACCGAGCGCACGCCGTAGGTGCCGCGCATCAACCGCACGCATTCCTTGAAGATCGCCAGACCCAGCCCCAGGCCCTGCGAGGGGTCGCGCTGCGGGTTATGGACCTGGTAATACGGCGAGAAAATGTCCGGCAGGTGCTCGGGCGTGATGCCGGCGCCGGTGTCCCAGACTTCGAGCCGGATGTGCTTGCGCCGCTGCCGCGCCGTCACCAGCACGCCGCCGCGCTTGGTATAGCGCAGCGCGTTCTGCACGAGGTTGAACAGCGCGCGGCGCAGCAGCACCGGCTCGGCCATCGCGTACAGCTCGCTCGGCACGCGCGGGCTCAGGGTCAGGCCGCTGTCGCGCGCATCGGCGGCGAACTGGCTCATGACATCGTTGATCAGCGAACTCAGCTCGCAGGGCTCCAGCGTCGGCAGCACCTTGCGGCCTTCGAGCTTGGAGAGGTCGAGCAAGGACCGGAACAGCAGGTCGATGGTCTGCGTGCCGGCCGCCACCTGCTCCACCAGCGGATGGAGCGAGCTCGACTGGTTGCGCGCACGCAACGCTTCCACGAGCATGACCAGCGCATGCACGGGCTGGCGCAGGTCGTGGCTGGCAGCGGCCAGGAAGCGGGATTTCTCCTCGCTGGCGTGGAGCGCGCGCTCCTTTTCCTCCTGGAACTGCTTGGCCAGCCGGCGGCTTTCGCTCTCCAGCTGGATGGCGCGCACCAGCGTCTGMTGCAGGTTCAGCGCGTGCCGCGCCAGCATCAGCGCGTACAGGGCGAGCAGCACCTGCACGTAGCCGCCATGGTTCGGGAAGGCGAAATCGGCCAGCAAGACATTCGGCACGAGGATCGGGACGCCCGCGAAGACAAGGTTCGACGGGATAGGCGACTGCGAGGTGGCGCCGCCCGCCAGCACGCCGAGCGTGAGCAGGTACAGCACGCTCGAGAACACCACGGAGCTGGAATACAGATGGAGCAGCGCGGAGCTGCCCCAGGTCAGGCCGGTGAGGAAGGCAATCGCGCGCATGTGGTTCCACCACTTGCGCGTGTGCGCCGAACGGCTCATTTTGCCGGCGTCGCGCTGGTAGCCAAGGTAGAACCAGGTGCCGCCGGCGGTCAGGACCGCCATGATCGCGCACCAGGCCAGCAGGGCGAAGTGGTTGGCCTCGCTCCAGAAGGCAGCGGCGGTCAGCCACGGTAGCAGGACCGACGCGGCGATGCCGGTGGGCGAAACGCGGTGCACCGTGGCAAGCAGCTTGGCCCGCGTCTCGGTGTCCAGTTGTGGCCCGGGCGGGGGCAAGATCTTGTTGAGCAGCGCGTTCAAAGGGGGCCGTGGCATGTCGGAGTCGCGCATATCATGCCGCCTTTTGCCTGAGGGCGCCACGCCTGGCGGGCCGGATGACGCACAAAGTCAACGCTTGCGGGCAAGGCGCCGCCCTGCCCGCCCCGGTCCGCCCCCAAAGCGGGGCAAGCCGCCCCATTCGCCTTATAATGCCCCCTTTCCCCAAAACGCTTAGTCCGCCGTCCTCGTGAAAGTCTTCCGCGGCCTGCCCAACGCCGAAAGCCGGGCGCCCTGCGCGCTCACCATCGGCAATTTCGACGGTGTGCATCGCGGCCACCAGTCGTTGCTCGCGCGCGCGCGCGCCGCCGCGGATGCCCGCGGCCTGCCGCTCTGTGTAATGACGTTCGAGCCGCATCCGCGCGAATTCTTCACACCCGAGCGCGCGCCCACGCGCATCGCGCTGTTGCGCGACAAGCTCGACGCCCTGCGCCGCAACGGGGTGGACCGCGTGGTGGTGGAGCACTTCAACGCCCATTTCGCCGCCCAGTCTCCGCAAGCCTTCGTCGAGAACGTGCTCTGGCACGGGCTGCACGCGCGCTGGGTGCTGGTGGGCGATGATTTCCGCTTCGGCGCCCGCCGCGCCGGCGACTTTGCCTATCTTGAGGAAGCGGGCCGCCAGTTCGGCTTCGACGTCGAACAAATGGGCTCCGTCTCCGAAGGCGGCATCCGCATCTCCAGCTCGGCCGTGCGCCAGGCGCTGGCCGACGGCGACCTCGAACACGCCCGACGCCTGCTGGGCCATGGCTACGCCATCAGCGGCCACGTGATCCACGGCCGCAAGCTCGGCGGCGACCTCGGTTTCCCGACGCTGAACCTCAAGATCTCGCACAAGCGGCCCGCCGTGAACGGCATCTTCGTGGTGCAGGTGCACGGGCTGGCCGATCATCCGCTGCCCGGCGTGGCCAGCATCGGCGTGCGCCCCACCGTCGAGGATGCCGGCCGCGTGCTGCTGGAAGTGCATCTGTTCGACTTCAACGAGAACCTTTACGGCAAGCTGGTCCGCGTGGAATTCATGAAGAAGCTGCGCGATGAAGCGCGCTTCGACACGCTCGAGGCCCTGACGGCGGCCATCGCCCAGGACACCCTCGACGCCCGCGCCTTCTTCGGCCTGGCCGCCCCCGGCGGCACCGAGGCCGGCCCGGGCCGGCGCGACTTCGCCACCTCCGCCACCGACCGAATTAGCTAGCGGCCGGCCGCTGCCGAAGGTGCAGCAGCCGGGACCCGCCCCGCCATACCCCATGACCAGCGCGCCGGCCATTCCACCCGCCGCGCCCCACTGAATTGCCCCGAGAATCGAACATGTCCGACGAGAAACGCGCCAAGCCCGAGAAAAGCAAGTATCCGGTGAACCTGCTGGATACCCCCTTCCCCATGCGTGGCGACCTGCCCAAGCGCGAGCCGCAATGGGTGAAGCAGTGGCAGGACAAGCAGCTCTACAAGAAGATTCGCGCCGCGCGTAAGGGCGCGAAGAAGTTCGTGCTGCACGATGGCCCCCCGTATGCCAACGGCGACATCCACATTGGCCACGCCGTGAACAAGGTCCTCAAGGACATGATCATCAAGGCGCGCGGGCTGACAGGGCTGGACGCCGTGTATGTGCCGGGCTGGGACTGCCACGGCATGCCGATCGAGATCCAGATCGAGAAGAAATTCGGCAAGGGCCTGCCGGTGCAGGAAGTGCAGGCCAAGGCCCGCGCCTACGCCACCGAACAGATCGCCCGCCAGAAGGTGGACTTCGAGCGCCTGGGCGTGCTGGGCGACTGGGACCACCCCTACCTGACCATGAACTTCAGCAACGAAGCCGATGAGCTGCGTGCGCTGGGCAAGATCATGGAGAAGGGTTACGTGTTCCGCGGCCTGAAGCCCGTGAACTGGTGTTTCGACTGCGGTTCGGCGCTGGCCGAAGCTGAGGTCGAGTACAAGGACAAGACCGACCTGTCGATCGACGTGGGCTTCCCGTTCGCGGAAGTCGACAAGCTCGCGCGCGCCTTCCACGTGCCGGTGGCGCAGCTCGAAGGCAAGCCCGGCTGGGTGGTGATCTGGACCACCACGCCGTGGACCATCCCGAGCAACCAGGCGCTGAACATGCACCCGGAAGTGGAATACGCGCTGGTGGACACGCCGCGCGGCTTCCTGATCCTGGCCAAGGACCGCGTCGAGGAACAGCTCAAGACCTACGCGCTGGAAGGCAGCGTGGTGGCCACCGCGCGCGGCGACGCGCTGTCGGAAATCCGCTTCCACCACCCGCTGGCCAAGATCGATGCCGGCTACGCGCGCACCTCGCCGGTCTACCTCGGCGACTACGTGACCACCGATACCGGTACCGGCATCGTCCACTCGGCGCCGGCCTATGGCGTGGAAGACTTCCAGTCGTGCAAGGCGCACGGCATGCCCGACGCGGACATCATCAGCCCGGTGATGGGCGATGGCGTCTACGCCAGCACGCTGCCGCTGTTCGGCGGGCTGTCGATCTGGGCCGCGAACCCCAAGATCGTGGAGGTGCTGCGCGAGTCTGGAAACCTGTTCAACTCGCATAAGTACGAGCACAGCTACATGCACTGCTGGCGTCACAAGACGCCGATCATCTACCGCGCCACCTCGCAGTGGTTCGCGGGGATGGACGTGAACCCGGTCGACAACGGCCCCACGCTGCGCGCAACCGCGCTGGCCGGCATCGAGGCCACCGAGTTCTTCCCAGCCTGGGGCAAGCAGCGGCTGCACAATATGATCGCCAACCGTCCGGACTGGACGCTCTCGCGCCAGCGCCAATGGGGCGTGCCGATGGCGTTCTTCGTCCACAAGGAAACGGGCGCCCTGCATCCGCGCACGCCGGAGCTGCTGGAGCAGATCGCCCAGCGCGTGGAGCAGCACGGCATCGAGGCCTGGCAGGCGCTCGATCCGAAGGAATTGCTAAGCGATGAGGCCGCCGTCTACGAGAAGAACCGCGACACGCTCGACGTCTGGTTCGACTCCGGCACCACGCACTGGACCGTGATCCGTGGCTCGCACCGTGACGACCTCTACGATCCGTCCGCCGATACCCCCGATGGCCGTCTGGCAGACCTGTACCTCGAAGGCTCGGACCAGCACCGCGGCTGGTTCCACTCGTCGCTGCTGACCGCCTCGATGCTGTACGGCAAGCCGCCCTACAAGGCGCTGCTGACCCACGGCTTCACCGTGGACGGCGAAGGTCGCAAGATGTCCAAATCGGTCGGCAACACCGTGTCGCCGCAGGACATCTCCAATAAGATGGGTGCCGAGATCATCCGCCTGTGGGTGGCTTCCACGGACTACTCCGGCGAACTGTCGATCTCGGACGAAATCCTGAAGCGCGTGGTGGAAGGCTATCGCCGGATTCGTAATACGCTGCGATTCCTGCTGTCGAACCTGACCGACTACGATCACGCCAAGCATGCGCTGCCGGCCTCGGAATGGCTCGAGATCGACCGCTACGCCGTGGCCCTGACGGACCGCCTGCAGAAKGAAGTGCTGTCGCACTACCAGGCGTACGAGTTCCACCCGGTGGTGGCCAAGCTCCAGACCTTCTGCTCGGAAGACCTGGGCGGCTTCTACCTGGACGTGCTCAAGGACCGCCTGTACACCACGGCGCCCGACTCGCAGGCCCGCCGCGCCGCCCAGAACGCGCTGTATCACATCACCCAGGCCATGCTGCACTGGATGGCGCCGTTCCTGTCGTTCACGGCCGAGGAAGCATGGCAGATCTTCGCCCACGGCACCGAGCACACGGACACCATCTTCACGAGCACGTACTACGCGGTGCCCGCCGTCGACAACGCCGACGATCTCCTGCAAAAGTGGCACGAAATCCGCGCCGTGCGCGCGGAAGTGACCAAGCAGCTGGAGTCGGTGCGTGTGGAAGGCGAGATCGGCTCGTCGCTGCAGGCCGAAGTCACGATCGCGGCCGGCGGCCCGGTGCTGGAGGCCCTGCAAAGCCTGCACGACGACCTGCGCTTCGTGCTGCTGACCTCTGCGGCCAAGGTCACGGCCGCGCCGGAAGGCGGCGACCTGCTCGTCACAGTCACGCCGTCGGCGCACGCAAAGTGCGAGCGTTGCTGGCATTACCGCGCCGATGTGGGCCATAACCCCGAACATCCGACCCTTTGCGGCCGCTGCGACAGCAACCTGTTCGGCGCCGGTGAACACAGGAGCCACGCCTGATGGCATCGTCCTCCACCCGATCGACGCGCGCCACGCCGGCCCGCAAAACCTCCAAGAGCCGTGGCAGTGCCAACGTCACGCCGTGGCTCTGGATGGCCTTCGCGCTGCTGGTGGTCCTGATCGACCAGTTCTTCAAGATCTTGATCACGCGGTCGTTCCAGTACGGCGAGTCGCGCCCGGTCACGCGCTTCTTCAACCTCGTGCTGGTCTATAACAAGGGCGCGGCGTTCAGCTTCCTGGCCGATGCCGGCGGCTGGCAGCGCTGGTTCTTCACGCTGCTGGGCGTGGTGGTGGGCGGGTTCATCGTCTGGCTGCTGTACCGCCATACGGGACAGAAGCTGTTCTGCCTGGCGGTGTCCCTGATCCTGGGCGGCGCCATCGGCAACGTCGTGGATCGCGTGCTGTACGGCCATGTGATCGACTTCCTCGACTTCCACTGGCGCAACATGCATTTCCCGGCGTTCAACGTGGCCGATTGCGCCATCACGGTCGGCGCGGTGCTGCTGATTCTGGACGAACTGCGACGCGTTCGTCGTCACTGACTGGAACCCTGAGAGCCTACCCATGGATCTGCGAGGCAAGCACATCGTCCTTGGCCTGACCGGCGGCATCGCCTGCTACAAGTCGGCCGAGCTGGTCCGCCTGCTGACCAAGGCCGGGGCCACCGTGCAGGTGGCGATGACCGAGGCGGCAACGCACTTCATCACGCCCGTGACCATGCAGGCGCTCTCGGGGCGACCCGTGTTCCTGTCGCAGTGGGACGCGCGCATCGATAACAACATGGCCCACATCGACCTCTCGCGCGAGGCCGATGCCATCCTGATCGCCCCAGCCTCCACCGATTTCCTGGCCAAGGTGGCCAACGGCCTGTGCGACGATCTGCTGACAACGCTCTGCATCGCGCGTGAATGCCCGCTACTGGTGGCGCCGGCGATGAACCGCCAGATGTGGGCCGCCGCGCCCACGCAGCGCAACGCCGCGCAACTGCGCGCGGACGGCGTGGCGATCCTCGGCCCGGGCACCGGCGACCAGGCGTGCGGCGAGATTGGCGACGGTCGGATGCTGGAACCGGCGGAGATCGTCGAGGATCTCGTCGCCTTCTTCCAGCCCAAGCCGCTCGCCGGCAAGCGCGTGCTGATCACGGCTGGGCCGACTTTCGAGGCGATCGATCCTGTGCGCGGCATCACCAACCTGTCGTCGGGCAAGATGGGCTTCTCGATTGCCCGCGCCGCTCGCGAGGCCGGCGCCGATGTCCTGCTCGTGGCCGGCCCCACCGCGCTGGACACGCCGCGCGGCGTGGTGCGCACCGACGTGCGCAGCGCCCAGCAGATGCACGACACGGTGATGGCGCAGTTGCGTGATGTCGACGTCTTCGTCGCCGTGGCAGCGGTGGCCGACTGGCGCCCCGCCGAGGTCTCCCGGCAGAAGATCAAGAAGGCCAACGACACCGACACGCCAACGCTGCAGTTCATCCAGAATCCGGACATCCTGGCCGCCGTGGCCGCGCGCGCCGATGCGCCCTATTGCGTGGGGTTCGCCGCCGAAAGCGAGAACCTGGAGCAGTACGGCGAGCAGAAGCGCCAGCGCAAGGGCGTGCCGCTGCTGGTGGGCAACATCGGCCACCACACCTTCGGTATGGACGACAACGAGATCGTGCTGTTCGATGCGGGCGGCATGACCCGGCTGCCGCGCGCGGACAAGCTCTCGCTCGCACGCGACCTCGTGGCCGCCATCGGCCAACGCCTGCCGCGCAAACCCGTCTGAGCCTTCGTAAGCATGACTGCTGTGAATCGTCCCAAATTGCGCCTGTCCGTGCTCGACCAGAGCCCGGTGATTGCCGGCCACAGCGCGCGCGACGCGCTGGCCGCCACCGTCGAACTGGCCCAACTCGCCGACGACCTCGGCTACACCCGCTACTGGTGCGCCGAGCACCATGGCCTGCAGGGCGTGTGCAACCCGGCGCCCGAGGTCATGCTGGCGCGGCTCGGCAGTGTGACAAACCGTATCCGGCTCGGCTCGGGCGGCGTGATGCTGCCCTACTACAGCCCCTTCAAGGTGGCCGAGCAGTTCCGCATGCTCGAAGGCCTGTTCCCGAACCGGATCGATCTGGGCGTGGGCCGCGCGCCCGGCGGCGACATGCGCACGGCGCAGGCCGTGTCCATGGGCCAGTACAACCGGGGCGACCAGTTTCCCCAGCAGGTGCAGGACCTGGCCTGGCTGCTGCGCGGCGAGGTGCCGCCCGGCCACGTGGCCGAAGGCGTGCTGCTGCAGCCGGCCATCGACACCCGGCCCGAACTCTGGGTGCTCGGCTCAAGCGATTTCGGCGGCGCGCTGGCCGCCAAGCTCGGCCTCCGCTTTGCCTTCGCCCACTTCATCAATGCCCATGGCGGGCACGCCGTGGCGCAGCAGTACCGGGCCGGCTTCGAACCCGGCTATGAGGATGCCCCCTACAGCGCGGCGGCGGTCTTCGTGATCTGCGCCGATACCGAGGCGGAAGCGGCAGAACTGGAGCGCG
The DNA here is from genome assembly GCF_056396345.1 of Cupriavidus sp. 05T42. NCBI lineage: Bacteria > Pseudomonadati > Pseudomonadota > Betaproteobacteria > Burkholderiales > Burkholderiaceae > Cupriavidus > Cupriavidus sp. 05T42. The sequence continues at coordinate 22,339 of NZ_JBFTLH010000023.1, read as the reverse complement.
CCGTGGACATCCGCCGCCTGCAGATGGCGTATGGCGTCAACGCGCCGATCCCCTCGCTGGCCCAGGCGGCCGATTTCACGCCGAGCGAGCGCGATCGCATGATCATCGAGCGCGAACGTCCGCGCACCATCTGCGGCACGCCCGAGGTGGTGGCCGAGCGCATGCTGGCGCTGCGCGAGCGCTTCGCGGCCGATGAGCTGGTGGTGCTGAGCGTGACGGCTTCGTACGCGGCGCGGCTGCGCACCTACCAGTTGCTCGCCGAGGCGTTCGACCTCTCCGGCGCGTCGGCCGGCTGAGCCGCGCACGCGCGGTATCATCCCATCCCGCCTTCTTCAGATACTTTCCTGGCTCTTTCCTGAGCCAACTACCCGGATTTGCACATGACCGCACCCCTGAACCCCGCCGTTGAAATCAAGGTCCTGGACACCCGCCTCAATGACTGGGGCCTGCCGGCCTACCAGAGCGACATGGCCGCCGCCATCGACCTGCATGCTTGCGTGGACGGCCCGGTCAGCATCGCCCCCGGCACCGCCGCGCAACTGGTGCCGGCCGGCATCGCCGTGCACATGGGCAATCCGTACATGGCCGCCACCATCGTGCCGCGTTCGGGCCTGGGACATAAGAAAGGTCTCGTGCTCGGCAATTCGATTGGGGTGATCGACGCCGATTACCAAGGCCAAATCATGGTGAGTGTGTGGAATCGCAATGCGCCCGGCACCGAGCCGATCGTGATCCAGCCCGGCGAGCGCATCGCCCAGATGATGTTCGTGCCGGTGCTGCGGCCCGTATTCACGACCGTGACCGAGTTCTCGGCGGACACCGCCCGCGGCGCGGGCGGCTTCGGCTCGACCGGCGTGCATCACGCCAAGGCCGGCTGAGCGCCGAACCTGTAAGGCTCGATCAGGCCTGCGCGAAGATCAGCGCCACGCCGTTGGCGCTGGCCGCCGGGATCAGTGTGGCCTGCGGGCCAAGGTCCACGGTGGCAATCGACTGCGTGCCCCAGTAAGTGCGCGCTTTCGCCAGATCCGAGGTCCTGAGCCGGATCGCGGCATAGCCCGTCGATTCGGCGGTGATTTGTAGCGTACCCGTCACCTCGGCGAGCGCGTCGGCCGTCGAGATAACCAGTTCGGCGCCATCCACCGCGATGCGCGCGACGCGATCATCGGCGGCAATCAGCTTGCCGGCCGTGATCTCCACATAGGCGGCAGCCGCCGCCCCCACCTGCCCCGCTTCCACAACCAAGTAGGCTGCCTCGATGGCGGTGGCGCCGTTTGCGTGCGCCAGCCATTCCGGACGCCACAGCAGCTCGGGCGTGCGGTGCTCGCAGACGAAGTAACGCGCGCCGGGGGCCTCGTCGAGAGCCGTCACGCGGAAGGTGGCCGGATGCTCCGAACCATCGTCCAGCMGCACCGGCCGAGAGAATTCGATCGGATCGGATGTCTTGTAGCCCGCCGCACGCAGTCGTGCCGCCGTGGCAAACGCATCGCGACTCTTGCAGGACATCGCCGCGCAACCGTCGCCGCGCTGCTGGGCGTCCCAGTAATACTGGCGGCTCGGGCTCGGCGCGGTCACGTGGAGCAGCTCGAGATAATCGCGCGCCAGCATGATGCAGTGGTTCTGCGAACCAAGCGTGTGATAGCCGCGCGGGGTCAATGTGAAGCCGAGTGCACGCCAATTGGCGGCGGCGGCATCAAGATCGCCGCAGACCACCACGGCGTGATCGAACGGTTCGGAGACAGCCGTCATCGCTTATTCGAACTGGATATTGGCCTTGCGGGCCACGGCCTGCCATTTGTCGTGCTCGTGCCGCACCAGGTTGCCGAGGTCCGCCGGCGTACCCACGGCGATCTCGAACCCCTGTGCCGACAGCGCCTCGACCACCTTGGGCTGACGGATCGATTCCGCCAACGCGTCGTGCAGTCGCATCACCGTGGCGGGCTGCATGCCGGCCGGGCCGAACACGCCGATCCACGAATAGGCCTCGAAGCCCTTGAAGCCCTGCTCGGCCACGGTCGGCACCTGCGGCAACTGGCGGATGCGGCTCGTGCCAGTCACGCCAAGCACCTTGATGGTCTTGGCCGCGACGTGCGCCTGCACTGCCGCGAAGCTGCTGAAGAACACGTCCACCTCGCCCGCCAGCACGGCCTGCACGGCAGGGCCGCCGCCCTTGTAGGGCACGTGGAGGAACTGCACGCCCGCCTCGGTGGCCAGCGCCTCGGCGGCAAGCTGATTCAGGCTGCCGATGCCCGACGAGGCGTAGCGGATGCCGCCCGGCTTGGCCTTGGCCAGCTCGATCAATTCCTTGACGTTCGATGCACCCACGCCCGGGTTCGCGGCAATGACCAGCGGAAAACGCACCAACTGGGTAATCGGCGTGAAGTCTTTGAAGGTGTCGTACGGGAGGTTCTTGTACGCAAATGGGTTGATCGCGTGCGTATCGAACGCCATCAGCAGCGTCGTGCCGTCCGGCTTGGCGCGCGCCACGGTGCTGCTGGCGATCAGGCCGCCCGCGCCGGGCTTGTTGTCGACCACGACGGTCTGGCCGAGGCCAGTCTTCAGCCCCGGTTGCAGCTGGCGCGCGACGATGTCCACGCTGCCACCCGGTGGGAACGGCAACACCATCGCAATCGGCCGGTTGCCGATACCGGTGTCGGCATGGGTCACGGCAGCGAAGGACGCCAGGGACGCGGGCATGGCCCCCATCGGCAGCGTCTTAAGCAGCAGGCGGCGGAGCCGCGCGCGTTCGGGAGAAGACATCGATAACTCAGGCTGGGCGGTCAACCGACCGCGTACAAAAAAGAAAGGGCGGCACGCCGCCACCCTCCATTTTGCCCGATGATCGCCCACGTTGCTGGCGCGGGCATCGTTGATCGCCCAGAAATGGAACAATCCAGGAACAAACGGGCCGGCACTGAGGCCGGCCCGCAACGCCTCGTCAGGTTCAGGCCTCGGCGCGCTGTTCGCTTTCCGGTGCCTCCGGCGGTTCCGGATCGGCCTCGGAGAACGTCAGCTTGATCTGATCGCCCTCGTCCAGGTCCACGACCACCTTGCCGCCGGTCACCAGCTTGCCGAACAGCAGTTCGTCGGCAAGTGCCTTGCGGATCATGTCCTGGATCAGGCGCTGCATCGGCCGCGCACCCATCAGCGGATCGAAGCCCTTCTTGGCCAGGAACTTGCGCAGGGTCTCGGTGAAGCTCGCTTCCACCTTCTTCTCGTGCAACTGCTCTTCCAGTTGCATCAGGAACTTGTCCACCACGCGCAGGATGATTTCCTCATCCAGCGAACGGAAGCTGATGGTCGCGTCCAGGCGGTTGCGGAACTCCGGCGTGAACATACGCTTGATGTCCGCCATTTCGTCGCCCTGCTCGCGCGCGCTCGTGAAGCCGATCGTGGCGCGGTTCATGGTCTCCGCCCCCGCGTTCGTGGTCATGATGATGATCACGTTGCGGAAGTCAGCGCGCCGGCCGTTGTTATCGGTCAGCGCCCCATGGTCCATCACCTGCAGCAGGATATTGAAAATATCCGGATGCGCCTTTTCGATCTCATCGAGCAGCAGCACGCAGTGCGGCTTCTTCGTCACCGCCTCGGTCAGCAAACCACCCTGATCGAAGCCGACATAGCCCGGAGGCGCACCGATCAGGCGGCTGACCGCGTGGCGCTCCATGTATTCGGACATGTCGAAGCGGAGCAACTCGATGCCMATGATGAAGGCGAGCTGCTTGGCGACTTCGGTCTTGCCGACACCGGTCGGGCCCGAGAACAGGAACGAGCCGATCGGCTTGTCCGTCTTGCCCAGGCCAGCCCGCGACATCTTGATGGCCGACGACAGCGCCTCGATGGCCGGGTCTTGCCCGAACACCACCGACTTCAGGTCGCGATCCAGCGTCTGCAGCTTGCTGCGATCGTCCTGGTTCACGCTCTGCGGCGGGATCCGCGCGATGCGCGAGACGATGTCCTCGATCTCGCCCTTGCCAATGGTCTTCTTCTGCTTCGACTTCGGCAGGATGCGCTGCGCAGCACCTGCCTCATCGATCACATCAATGGCCTTGTCCGGCAGATGACGGTCGGTGATGAAGCGCGCCGACAGTTCGGCTGCAGCAGTCAGTGCCGCGGCGGCGTACTTGACGCCGTGGTGCTCCTCGAACCGCGACTTCAGGCCACGCAGGATCTGCACGGTCTGGTCTACCGAGGGCTCGACCACGTCGATCTTCTGGAAACGACGCGATAAGGCCGCATCTTTCTCGAAAATGCCGCGATATTCGGTGAACGTGGTCGCACCGACGCACTTGAGCGCCCCAGACGACAGCGCCGGCTTGAGCAGGTTGCTGGCGTCCAGCGTGCCGCCCGAGGCGGCGCCTGCGCCGATCAGCGTGTGGATTTCGTCGATGAACAGGATCGCGTTCGGATTGTCCTTGAGCGACTTCAGCACGCCCTTCAGGCGTTGTTCGAAATCGCCCCGATACTTGGTGCCGGCCAGCAGCGCGCCCATGTCGAGCGAGTACACCACAGCCTTTTCCAGGATGTCGGGCACCTCGTTCTTGGTGATGCGCCACGCCAGACCCTCGGCGATGGCGGTCTTGCCCACGCCAGCCTCGCCCACCAGCAGCGGGTTGTTCTTGCGTCGGCGGCACAGCACCTGCACCACGCGCTCCACCTCGGAATCCCGGCCAATCAGTGGATCGATCTTGCCGGCCTTGGCCAGGGCGTTCAKGTTCTGGGTGTACTGCTCGAGCGGACTTTCCTTGCCGTCGCCACCCTCGCCCTCGGCATTACCCTCGCCGTGCTTGGCCGGCTCGGACTGGTCCTTGCGGATGCCGTGGCTGATGAAATTGACGACATCGAGGCGCGTCACTCCCTGCTGTTGCAGGTAGTAGACCGCATGTGAGTCCTTTTCGCCGAAGATAGCCACCAGAACATTGGCGCCAGTGACTTCCTTCTTGCCGTTGGACGTGGACTGCACGTGCATGATGGCGCGCTGGATCACCCGCTGGAAGCCCAGCGTGGGTTGCGTGTCCACCTCGTCCGACCCCGGTACGACTGGGGTGTTATCGGCAATGAAGTTCTTCAGGCTGGTGCGCAAGTCCTCGATATTGGCTGCGCACGCGCGCAGCACTTCGGCTGCCGTCGGGTTGTCGAGCAACGCCAGCAGCAGGTGTTCCACGGTAATGAACTCGTGGCGCGCCTGGCGGGCTTCGACAAAAGCCATGTGCAGGCTTACTTCCAATTCTTGCGCAATCATGCTTCCTCCATCACGCACTGCAACGGGTGGCCCGCCTGCCGCGCATGGGTTGATACAAGCTCGACCTTGGTCGCCGCGATATCCCGCGTGTAGATACCGCAAACGCCCTTGCCTTCCCGGTGGACGGTGAGCATGATCTGCGTCGCCGTTTCCCGGTCCCTGCTGAAATACTGCTGCAGGATCATCACGACGAACTCCATCGGTGTGTAGTCGTCGTTGAGCAGGACCACCTTGTACATCGCCGGGGGTTTGAGCTGTTGCTCCTTCCGTTCGATGACGGTGCCTGTCTCGCGTTGTGGGGTATTCGCCAGCCGTGTCGCCATGGCTTTATTCTAACCCTTACTCACAAGTCTGCAATTTGGGGAAATGGCCACGTATTCAAGGGCCACACCTTCGGAAAGTTCCAACGTGTCCGAACGCACGGAAATGCCGCAAACGACTTACGCCGCACGTCCGTGGTGCACKGCGCGCCCGGCCTTCGGGCAGGCTGCACGCCTGTCGCAAAGGTACCATTCCGCGCCGTTTCAATCCCGCCACACCCTACGCCGAGTGGGGAATCTGCCAGCTTGACAGTATGGTGGTTTKCCAGAAAAATCGGTCGCACATCCAGGCCCGACCGGCGAGCCAAACGTACAAGGCCGGCCCGGATGATTCCGTGAGCAGGGAGGCCCACGACCGGCGTCGGCACGACGTTTTCCACCTGATTATCAGGCGGATCGCAATGTCTTGCCACGCGCTCCACAAGACCCGGCGATTCCACCGGCCGAATMCGACAAGGATCGGCCCGGCGGGCGCGCCGGCGTCATGCGGCTGGCCACAGGTTTCCCCGCTTGAAAATCTGTTTTTTCGTTGGGGGAGTTTATGGCTAGCGGTATCGTCAAATGGTTCAATGACGCCAAGGGTTTCGGTTTTATCAAGCCGGACGATGGCGAGGAAGAACTGTTTGCGCACTTTTCGGCAATCCAGATGGCGGGTTTCAAGACGCTGAAGGAAGGCCAGCGCGTGGAGTTCGAGGTGGTGCAGGGCCCTAAGGGCAAGCAGGCCACGAATATCCAGGACGCGCAGTAAAAGTCGCGCCGCGACCGTACGGGCCTCAGAGCCGCGGCGGTCAAACGGATGCGGGGGGACGCGCTCCCCCGGAACGGGATCCTGTGCCACGCTGGTCCGCCAGCGCGGCACGCTGCAGTAGCGGTTCACAAGCGACACGCCACGCATCCAACAAGAAGCCCGGTGAAAACCGGGCTTCTTGTTTTGCACGGTCGGCGCGGCATGCGTCAGCCAGTCCACCCCTCGATATTCAGCCCGCTGGACAGCTCGGCCGCCTCGCGGCTGACCTTGCGCACCGACTGCCCGAAACTCCAGACATGGCCCTCCGGGTCGCGCGCCGAATAGACGCGATCGCCGTAGAACTGGTCTTCCGGCTCGCGCACGATCACCGCGCCGGCGGCGCGCGCCCGCTCGCAATGGTCGTCGAGACCGTCCGGCATGTGCACGTGCACCGCCTGCGTGTTCTTGCCGCCAACCGACGCCGGGCTGGCCGTGTAGTCGGCCCACTCGCTCCCCACCATCAGGTAACTGTCGCGATAGCGCATCTCCGAATGCACGAGATGGCCCTCCTTGTCGGTAATCACCATCACGCGCTCGAAGCCAAACGCGCGTTCGAGCCAGTCGAGCGCGGTCAGCGGATCCTTGTAGAAGAGCGCCGCCCCGAGCGCGCGTCTTCCAAACGGGTCATCCATGAAGGTCTCCTCGTAAAACACTGAGTTCTGATGTTGTAGCGGATGGCGAGGTCAATCGCCAGAAGGGACCATGTCGCGGTGCAATGCATATGGCGCGGCGGCATGCACATCGTGCATTTCTGAAAATACCGTCTTGACGTTCTGGTCCGGCACGCGAGCCGGTAKACTGCGCGCCGCGCCCCTCAGAAACGGAATTTCACATGAAACAGTTGCTGTCCGCCGCCCTCTTATCCACGTGCGCCTTGAGCGCGATTGCGGCAGCGCCGCATCACGCACCGTGGACCTACGAAAGCCCCGCCTGGGGCGACCTGGACGCCGAATACGCGACTTGCAAGCTCGGCAAGGAACAATCGCCGATTGACATCCGCGGTGCCGTGCCCGGCGGGTTCAAGCCGATCCACTTCGCGTACGCCGCCGGCAGCGCCAAGGTGCTCAACAACGGCCACACCATCGCCGTGCGGCCAGAGAGCGGCAGCAAGGCGCACCTGCCTTCGGGCGACTACGAACTCATCCAGTTCCACTTCCATACCCCGAGCGAAGAGGTCATCGACGGCAAGACCTATCCGATGGTCGCGCACATGGTCCATATGAACAGTACCGGGCAATTCGCCGTCGTGGCCGTGCTATTCGAGGAGGGCGGCGCCAATCCAATCATCGAACAGGTTTTCTCGTCCATGCCGGCCCACGGCGCCGAGCCGGTGAAACTGGCTGGCACGTTGAACCCGGAGGCACTGCTGCCGAAGGATCGCACCTATTTTGCCTACACCGGCAGCTTGACCACGCCGCCATGCAGCGAGGGCGTGCTGTGGCACGTGATAAAGCAGCCGGTAGGAATCTCGGCGGCGCAGATCGCGGCATTCAAGGCGCTTTATCCAATGAACGCCCGGCCGGTACAGCCGTTGAATGGGCGGACGATTGGATTGAGTCAGTAAGGGGTACCCGCAATCCAACAAAAAACCCCGGCGGCCTTTCAGCCACCGGGGTTTTGTCTTCGACTTCGGCCAGTGAGGCCGGAACCGCCCTTACATATTGTCGATCATCACCTGTCCGAACCCCGAGCAGGACACCTGCGTGGCGCCTTCCAGCAGCCGCGCGAAGTCGTAGGTCACCTTTTTCGACTGGATCGATTTTTCCATCGACCGGATGATCAGGTCGGCCGCTTCGGTCCAGCCCATGTGGCGCAGCATCATTTCTGCCGAGAGGATTTCCGAGCCTGGATTCACATAATCCTTGCCGGCATATTTCGGCGCAGTGCCGTGGGTGGCTTCGAACATGGCCACGGTGTCGGACATATTCGCGCCCGGCGCAATGCCGATGCCGCCCACCTGGGCCGCCAGCGCGTCAGAGACATAATCGCCGTTCAGGTTCAGCGTGGCGATGACCGAATACTCGGCCGGACGCAGCAGGATCTGCTGCAGGAAGGCATCGGCAATCGCGTCCTTGATGACGATATCGCGGCCCGTCTTCGGATTCTTCAGTTTGCACCACGGGCCGCCGTCGACCAGCTCCGCGCCGAATTCCTGCAGCGCCAGCTCATAGCCCCAGTCACGGAAGCCACCCTCGGTGAACTTCATGATGTTGCCCTTGTGCACCAGCGTGACCGACGGCTTGTCGTTGTCGATTGCATACTGGATCGCCTTGCGCACCAGCCGCTGCGTGCCCTCGCGCGAAACCGGCTTCACGCCGATGCCCGACGTCTCCGGGAATCGGATTTTCTTGACGCCCATCTCGTCCTGCAGGAACTTGATCAGCTTCTTGGCGCCTTCGCTGCCAGCCTCCCACTCGATGCCGGCATAGATATCTTCCGAATTCTCGCGGAAGATCACCATGTCGATCTTCTCCGGCTCGCGCACCGGCGAGGGCACGCCCTTGAAGTAGCGTACCGGGCGCAGGCAGACGTAAAGGTCGAGCTGCTGGCGCAGCGCCACGTTCAGGGAGCGGATGCCGCCGCCCACCGGCGTGGTCAGCGGACCCTTGATCGACACCACGTAGTCCTTCACCACCTGCAACGTCTCGTCCGGCAGCCACACGTCCGGGCCGTAGAGGCGCGTGGACTTCTCGCCGGCGTAGATCTCCATCCAGGCCAGCTTGCGCTTGCCGCCGTAGGCCTTTTCCACGGCTGCGTCCACCACCTTGAGCATCACCGGGGTGATATCCACACCCGTGCCGTCGCCCTCGATATACGGAATGATGGGATTGTCCGGCACGTTGAGCGAGGAGTCGGCGTTGACCGTGATCTTCTCGCCTGCCGGGACCTTGATGTGCTGGTACATGAACGTCTCCACTTGCGGGTTGTGTCCGCTGCCCGGCCGGTGCCCGGCAACGCCAATGCGTGACTGATGCGAGGCATTGTAGAGGGGAAGCCCGCCTCGCTGCTCGGTTCGCATGGATATTGTCAAATGAGTCTTATATAAGACATAAGACTAGTCTTATTATTATGCAACATGGATTTGGGATTCGCCAAATCGGGCCGCTGTCCGCAGTCCGCCCGCGCTGGCATACTTCGCGCCCATGACCTTGATTGCCCTGAACAAGCCGTTCAACACGATGAGCCAGTTCTCCGCGCACCCTACGCGGCCGACGCTGGCCGACTGCGTGCGCGTGCCCGGCGTCTATCCGGCCGGCCGGCTGGATGCCGACAGCGAGGGCCTGCTGCTGCTGACCGATGATGGCGCGCTCCAGGCCCGCATCGCGGACCCGCACCACAAGCTGGCCAAGACCTACCTGGCGCAGGTCGAAGGGGTGCCGGATGCCGCCGCGCTGGCCACGCTGCGCGCCGGCGTCGATCTTGGCGATTTCCGCACGCTGCCCGCCTCGGCGCGCATCGTCGACGAACCCAACTGGCTCTGGACCCGCGATCCGCCAATCCGGTTCCGCGCGGCCATCCCCACCACCTGGGTGGAATTGCAGATCCGCGAGGGCAAGAATCGCCAGGTCAGGCGGATGACCGCCGCCGTGGGGTTTCCCACGCTGCGGCTGGTGCGCGTGGGCATCGGCGCGCTGGCCTTGCCCGAGCTGGGACTGGCGCCTGGCGCCTGGTGCGAGATCGACCCGGCCGTGCTCGGTCTGCCGCAGTCGTCGCCAAGGCCATCCCCTCGCCCGCAGGCTCGTCCACCGGTAAGGCGCCGTTACAAATAGTGACAAGCGCGACGTCAACGGCGCGATTGCGCGCGCCGTTTCAGAGGGCAGACGGGACAGCCACGGTCCCGTCGATTTCCCTACGCAGAACCCACTTTGAGGTACTCGCAATGAAAAAACTGATCGCTGCCCTGGTTGTCGGACTGTTCGCCACTGGCGCGTTTGCCCAGGCTCCGGCCGCTCCCGCCACGGACGCTGCACCGGCCGCCAAGGAAGCCACCAAGCCCGCGAAGACCAGCAAGAAAAAGCACACGAAGCACGCCTCCACCAAGAAGGCAGCTTCGGCAACCACCACCCAGTAAGGGCGGTGCTGCGGCGGCCCGGCGCAAGCCCGGCGCGCCGCCCCTCGGAAAGGCAGGCGCGCATCGGCGGCCTGCCTTTTTTCTTGCGCCGATGTGTCCGCGCAAGCGCGGTGGCGCCGGGCTGCGCTATGCTCTCGGCGGTCGAACATCCAAATCCTCTCCCAAGCCATGCAACTCGTGCCCAAGATTCTGCTGGCCGCCGGCGCCGCCGCGCTGACGTCCTTCGCCAGCCTCGCCCAGGCGCAGGCCGCGCTGCCCGTGATCCCGCTGACGGCCGGCATGTATGCCATCCAGGCCGAAGTGGCCGCCTCCCCGGAGGCGCGCGAGCGTGGCCTGATGTATCGCAAGACCATGCCCGCCAACGCCGGCATGCTGTTCGTCTTCGATGAGAAGGCGGGTCACTGCTTCTGGATGAAGAACACGAACCTGCCGCTCTCGATCGCCTTCCTGGCCGACGACGGCAGCATCGTGAACATCGAGGACATGGCCCCGCAGAGCGAAGACAACCACTGCCCGCGCGCGGCGGTGCGCTATGCGCTCGAGATGAACAAGGGATGGTTCGCGCAGAAGGGCATCAAGCCGGGCGCGAAGATTGGCGGCCTGCCGCAGCAGGCGCGGCAGGCGCAATAAGACAGGTCTCGGCGCGGCGCAGGCCGCCGCGCCGGCGGGCGCTTAGTCGCGGAAGTTGTTGAAGTCCAGCGGCGCGTCGGAAACATCCTTGCGCAGCAGTGCGATCACCGACTGCAGGTCGTCGCGCTTGGTGCCGGAGACGCGCACGGCGTCGCCCTGGATGCTGGCCTGCACCTTGATCTTGCTGTCCTTGATCATGCGGACGATCTTCTTGGCCAGGTCGCCAGTCACGCCCTTCTTGATCGTGATGACCTGCTTGAGCTTGTCGCCGCTCATCTTCTCGGTCTTGCCGTAGTCGAGGAAGCGCACGTCCACGTTGCGCTTGGCCATCTTGTTGATGAGTACGTCCTTGACCTGGCCGAGCTTGAAGTCATCGTCGGCAAACGCGGTCAGCTCGCCTTCCTTCTGCTCCACACGGGCGTCGGAGCCCTTGAAGTCGAAGCGCGTGGAGATTTCCTTGTTGGACTGCTCCACGGCGTTCTTCACTTCCACCATATTGGCTTCACACACTACGTCGAACGACGGCATTTTCGATTCTCCTACGTATAATCGGGCCTACCCCGCAGTCCGGGTCGCCCGCCGCGGCGGCCGCAAACCCTTCCCTTGATGGCAGATTTCCACGAATTCTATCCCCTGCGCCGGCACAATACATTCGGTTTCGATGTCCGGGCGCGCCTCGCGGCCCACATTCGCTCCGAAGCCGACCTGCTGGCCGCGCTGGCCGACCCGCGCGCGCAGGGCCTGCCGCTGGTGGTGCTGGGCGGCGGCAGCAACGTGGTGCTGACTGGCGACCTCGACGCGCTGGTGCTGCTGATGGAAATTCCCGGCTACGCGGTGGCGGAAGACGGCGACGACTGGCTGGTCACCGCCGGCGCCGGCGAGAACTGGCACGGGCTGGTGGGCCGCACCATCGCGGACGGCCACCCCGGGCTGGAAAACCTCGCCCTGATCCCCGGCACGGCCGGCGCGGCGCCGATCCAGAACATCGGCGCCTATGGCGTGGAGTTGCGCGAGCGCTTCGCCAGCCTGCGCGCCTATGACCGCCAGACTGGCGTCTTCGTCACCCTGGATCGCGAACAGTGCGCATTCGGCTACCGGGACAGCCTGTTCAAGCGCGAGGGGCGCGAGCGCTACCTGATCACCGCCGTCACGCTGCGCCTGCCGAAGGCATGGGTGCCGGTGCTCAACTATGGCGAACTGGCGCGCGAGTTGGACCCCGTGGCGGCGCCCGATGCGGCCCGGGTCCGCGATGCCGTGGTGGCCATTCGCTCGCGCAAGCTGCCGGACCCGGCCAAGATCGGCAACGCTGGCAGTTTCTTCAAGAATCCTGTGGTCGATGCCGCGCTGCGCAACGCGCTGCTGGCCGCGCACCCGTCGCTGGTCAGTTATCCACAGCCCGATGGCGGCTACAAGCTCGCGGCGGGCTGGCTGATCGATCAGTGCGGGTTCAAGGGGTTGGACGACGGCCCGGTGGGCGTCTACGGTAAACAGGCGCTGGTGCTGGTACACCACGGCGGCGGCACGKGTGCCGCGCTGCTGAAGCTGGCGGACCGCATCGTCGATACGGTCCAGGCGCGCTTCGGCGTGCGGATCGAGCCGGAGCCGGTGATCCTCTGAGGCCGCTGCGCGGCCCCCTCACCCCGGCAAATCAGCCAAAGTGGCAGACGTAGTCCAGCGTCTCGGTCACTTCGATATCGAAATTGCTGTTGCCTGGCACGTCGAACTGCTGGCCCGCAGCATAGGTCTTCCATTCCTCCGAACCGGCCAGACGCACGCGGCAGCTACCGCCGTTGATCTCCATGATCTCCGGCGCGCCGGTATTGAAGTTCAGCGTGGCCGGGAAGATCACGCCCAGCGTCTTGCGCGTGCCATCGGGAAACACCACCGTGTGGCTCACGCACTTGCCGTCGAAGTACAGGTTGGCCTTCTTGACGACGGAAACATTGTCGAACTGACTCATTTGTTCATTCTCCTCAGGGATTTGGACGTAAAAACGGGGCCCTTGCAGGCCCCATTTCGTCGGGTGTGGCGCGGTGTTCAGTAGCGGCCGCAGAGCAGGAATTCCATCAGCGCCTTCTGCACGTGGAGGCGGTTCTCGGCTTCCTCCCAGACCACGCTGCGCGGGCCGTCGATGACCGCCGCTTCCACTTCCTCGCCACGGTGGGCGGGCAGGCAGTGCATGAACAGCGCGTCATCGGTGGCGCGGTCCATCATCGCCGTGGTCACCATCCAGTCCTGGAACGCGCGCTTGCGCACGTCGTTCTCGGCCTCGAAGCCCATGCTGGTCCAGACATCGGTGGTCACCAGGTGCGCGCCCTGGCAGGCATCGAGCGGATTATCGAACACCTTGACGAGGTGTGCGGCCGTGGCCGGCACCATGGCCGGATCGAGCTGGTATCCCGGCGGCGCCGAGAAATGGAACGTGAAACCCAGGCGCTCGGCGGCCTGGATCCAGGTGTACGCCATGTTGTTGGCATCGCCGATCCACGCCACCGTCTTGCCGGCAATGCTGCCGCGCTGCTCGATGTAGGTGAAGATATCGGCCAGCACCTGGCACGGGTGGTATTCGTTGGTGAGCCCGTTGATGACCGGCACGCGCGAATGCGCGGCAAAACGCTCCAGGATCTCCTGGCCGAACGTGCGGATCATGATGATGTCGACCATGCGCGAGATCACCTGCGCGGCGTCCTCGATCGGCTCGCCGCGGCCCAGCTGGGAGTCACGCGTGTTCAGGAACACCGCATGGCCGCCGAGCTGGTGGATGCCGGCTTCGAACGACAGACGCGTGCGTGTGGAATTCTTCTCGAAGATCATGGCCAGCGTGCGGTCGTGCAGCGGGTGCCATGTCTCGTAGTTCTTGAACTTGGCCTTGAGGATCCGCGCGCGGTCCAGCAGGTATTCGTACTCTTCGGGTCCGAAATCGCTGAACTGGAGGTAATGCTTGATCGGGGTTGGGYTCATAAAACAAAGAAGGCGGCTCGATCAGGACACGCAACCCGGAAGCCGGTACTGGCTGTCCCTGAGGGTCGGAGCGTGTCGCGGAGCCGCCTTTCGCGTCGCTTACGCAATGTAATTGCAAGAATCATAAGGGATTATTCCAGCTTTGGCGAGCCCGGGCAGATCAGCCCGCATGCTCGCGCTGACAGCTTCCCGACAGGATTCGCCCCTATGCGCAGGTCTTATATAAGATATAATACTGGCTGATTCACGCGGGGCCCCGGCATACCCATGCCACCGCCCGCCGCCGGCATCAAAAGTGCCCCCGCAGACAAAGCGCCCCGCTCTCCCATCCGGATGCGTGCGAACCAATCGCCGGCCGGACACGTCAAACGGGCGCCCGTCCAGCGGGTTTACCGTCGAGTCACCGTCTTATCCCCGCAGTCCCATGACCACCCCCAACGTTCGCGAATACTTCATCCAAGGCGTCACCAAGGAAGGCAAGACCTTTCGACCGAGCGATTGGGCGGAGCGGCTGTGCGGCGTGATGGCGCAATTTCGCCCCGAGGGCGACACTGGCGATCCCCGCCTGACCTACTCGCCCTATGTGCGGCCCGTGATCGTGGCCGGCGTGAAGAACGTGGTGGTCGACACCCGCCTGCGCGACATCGAGCCGAAGGCGCTCGACTTCGTCCTCAACTTCGCCCGCGACAACAATCTCCAGGTGGTGGAAGCCTGCTTCCTGAACGACTGAAGATCCCTGCCCGGCCCGGACACCCGGGCCAAGCTGGCGTCAGAACGCAAAAAAGCTCGTCGCATTGACGAGCTTTTTTCATACCGGACCGATGCCGATCCGGCGCACTGCGGTACCACTCGGACTGCTACAGGACCGCCGAAGCGGCCCGTGCGGCAATCAGGCAGCCATCGACTTGATGGCAGCCGACAGGCGCGACTTGTGACGTGCAGCCTTGTTCTTGTRCACGATCTTCTTGTCGGCGATGCTGTCGATCACGGTCTGCGACTGCTTGAAGATCTCGGCAGCGGCGGCCTTGTCACCAGCGTTGATTGCCTTGCGAACGGCCTTGACGGCGGTGCGCAGACGCGAACGCAGGCTCGAGTTGTGAGCGTTCTGGGCGACGGCCTGGCGCGCGCGCTTGCGGGCTTGTGCGGAATTTGCCATGTAATTTCTTCCTGAATTCAGAATGCGCGCCCGGGGCGACGCAATAATTTGGGACGCAACAATTAAGTCACATCGTGCGACCCGGGATGCTCTGACACACGAATCCGGAACGCGACTGTCCTTTGCGAATCGGCGATTATACACACATGCCGGCACGGTGGGCAAGACCGATACGCACCTGCCGCATCCTGGGCGTGCCGCGCGGCCCGATCCGTATAATAGCCGCCACATTCCCAGCCGGCCCCCGCCTCATACGTGGCGCCGCAGCAACTTTCACGGCCCATCTTGAACCTGCTCAAAGCGCTTGCCACCATCAGCAGCCTGACCATGCTCTCCMGCATCACGGGGCTGGTGCGCGAAATCCTGATTGCCCGGGCCTTCGGCGCCTCGGACATGACCGACGCCTTCAATGTGGCGTTTCGCATACCTAACCTGCTACGCCGGGTCTTTGCCGAGGGCGCATTCTCGCAGGCTTTCGTCCCGATCCTGAACGAATACCACGGCAAGCGCGGGCCGGACGAGACCCACCACCTGATCGACGCGGTGGCCACGGTGATGTCCTGGGTGCTCGTGGCGGTGTCCGTGCTGGGCGTGATCGGCGCCCCGGTGGTGATGACGGTGGTGGCCACCGGCTTCCGGGGCGACTCCGAGACCTACAACTCGGCAGTGTTCATGACGCGCGTCATGTTCCCGTACATCGGCCTGATCTCGATGGTGGCGCTGGCGTCGGGCATCCTCAATACCTGGCGCAACTTCGCCGTGCCGGCCTTCACCCCGGTGCTGCTGAACCTTTGCCTGATCGTGGCGGCGCTGTTCGTCGGCCCGCACATGAGCCAGCCGATCTATGCCCAGGCCTGGGGCGTGCTGGCGGGCGGCGTGCTCCAGCTGGTCATCCAGGTGCCGGCGCTGCGCCGGCTCGGCGTGATGCCGCGGCTCTCGTTCAACCTGCGCGCGGCCTGGTCGGACGCCGGCGTGCGGCGCGTGATCCGTCAGATGCTGCCGGCGCTGCTGGCCGTGTCGGTGGCGCAGATCAGCCTGATCATCAACACGAATATCGCCTCGCACCTGGCCGCCGGCAGCGTCTCGTACCTGACCTATGCGGACCGCCTGATGGAATTCCCGACCGCGCTGCTGGGCGTGGCGCTGGGCACCATCCTGCTGCCGAGCCTCTCGCGCGCCAGCGCCACGGACGACCGCGAGGAGTACTCGGGCCTGCTCGACTGGGGCCTGCGCCTGACCTTCCTGCTGGCCGTGCCCGCCGCTGTGGGCCTGTTCGTGTTCGGCACGCCGCTGACGGCCGTGCTGTTCCACTACGGCAAGTTCGACGCCCACGCGGTGGAAATGACGCGCCAGGCGCTGGTGTCGTACGGCACCGGCCTGGTGKCGCTGATCCTGATCAAGATCCTGACGCCGGGCTTCTACGCGCGGCAGGACATCCGCACGCCGGTGAAGATCGCGCTGCTGGTGCTGGTCATCACGCAGGCGTCKAACTACGTCTTCGTGCCGCTGCTGGGCCACGCCGGGCTGGCGCTGTCGATCAGCTTCGGCGCCACCGTCAACGCCCTGCTGCTGTTCTTCGGCCTGCGCCGGCGCGGCTTCTACCGGCCGGCCCCGGGCTGGGGCCTGTTTCTCGCCCGGCTGCTCGCGGCGGTGCTGATCCTGGCGGGCATGCTGCTGTGGTTCGCCCGGAACTTCGACTGGGTGGCGATGGGCGCCACGCCGCTTGCGCGCATCGCGCTGATGGCGTCGTGCCTGGTACTTGCGGCGGTGGTCTACTTCGGTACACTGTGGATCATGGGGCTGCGTTACGCCGCCTTCCGGCGCCGCGCCGGCTAGTCAGGAACCCGCAATGACATCCACGAAAGTCCTGGATTACTTCGCCAGCCTCGTGGCCGACGAAAACGGCATCCCGCTGACGGAAACCGCGCTCTCCATCGCCCAGGACGCGTACCCGGACCTCGACCTCCAAGCCGAACTGGCCTCCCTCGACGTACTCGCGCTGCGGCTCAAGCGGCGGATTGCCGAGGGCACGCCCGCCATCCAGCGCCTGCGCCTGCTCAATCATTTCTTCTACCGCGATCTCGGTTTCGGCGCCAACGCCAACGACTACTACGATCCGGACAATTCCTACCTGAACGTGGTGCTGCGCCAGCGGCGCGGCATTCCGATCACGCTGGCGGTGCTCTATATGGAGTTGGGGCAGCAGATTGGGCTGCCGCTGAAGGGCGTGTCGTTCCCGAATCATTTCCTCGTGCGCATGACCATCCCCGCCGGCGAGGTGGTGCTGGACCCGCTCACCGGGGAGACGCTGTCGAAGGAGCAGTTGCAGGAGATGCTGGACCCCTACCTCGAACGGGAGGGGATTTCGGACCCGAACCAGGTGCCGCTGGGGCTGTTCCTGCAGGTGGCGAGCCACCGCGAGATCGTCGCCCGCCTGCTGCGCAACCTGAAGGCGATCTACCTGCAGGAATCGCGCTGGCAACGGCTGCTGGCGGTGCAGAACCGCCTGGTGATCCTGTTGCCGAATTCGATCGAGGAAGTGCGCGATCGGGGGCTGGCGTATGCCAACCTGGAGTGCTTCCGGCCGGCGCTGGAGGACCTGGAAGCCTACGTCCAGGCCCGTCCCGATGCGGCCGATACGACCCAGATCCGCGACCGMATGCCGGCGCTGCGGATGATGAGCCGGAGCCTCAGCTAATCGCTGGGCTCATCCCCATCAGTCCTTGAGATCCGCACGGGTGCGCGGCTTGCCGCGTACCAGCTTCCACAGCCCGCCCAGCACCAGCGGCACCACCGCCGCACCAATGCCCGCCAGCACGATCAGGTTCAGGTACTGCTTGATGAAGGGCAGATTGCCGAAGAAGTAGCCGGCGAACACCAGTCCGCAGACCCAGGCCACCGCGCCAAGCACGTTGAACATCTGGAAGCGCGCGAACGTCATCTGCGACACCCCCGCCACGAACGGCGCGAAAGTCCGCACGATCGGGATGAAACGCGCCATCACCAGCGTCTTGCCACCGTGGCGCTCGTAGAAGTCGTGCGTCTTGCGCAGCGCCTTCTGGTCCAGGAAGCGCCATTGGTGGTCGAACACCTTCGGCCCGATCCAGCTCCCCACGAAGTAGTTGACCGTGTTGCCCGTGATCGCGGCCACCAACAGCAGGCCGCAAAGCACCCACTCGTTCATCGCCCCGGTGGCGCACATGGCGCCGGCAATGAACAGCAGGGAGTCGCCGGGCAGGAACGGCAGCACCACCAGGCCGGTCTCGGCGAAGACGATGGCGAACAGGATGCCGTACACCCAGACGCCATAGTCCTGAACGAACTGGCCGAGGAATTTGTCGATGTGCAGGACCATGTCCAGCAGTTGCAATACGGTGTCCAAACTGATCCCCTAGAAGAAGGTCCCCATGATACAAGAGCCGCCGGGCGCGTCCGTCACCCGGGCGGCCCAAGTGTGCCGAAAAGGTGTCCGGCCGCACGTATAATCGCCGCATGCCTGCCGACGCCCTCCGCACCACCCAGCCCAGCCGCCCCATCCGCGCCCTGCCGGACCAGTTGATCAGCCAGATCGCCGCCGGCGAGGTGGTGGAACGGCCCGCCTCGGTGGTCAAGKAACTGCTCGAAAATGCACTCGATGCCGGCGCCACGCAGCTGGCCATCCGGCTCGAAGAAGGCGGCGTGCGGCGCATGGTCATCACGGACAACGGCTGCGGCATTCCCGCCGACGAACTGCCCGTCGCGCTGACGCGCCACGCCACCAGCAAGATCGCCTCGCTCGACGAACTGGAGTCGGTGCTCACGCTGGGCTTCCGGGGCGAGGCGCTCGCGTCCATCGCCTCGGTCTCGCACCTCGTGCTGACCAGCCGCACCGCCGATGCCGCCCATGCCACCCAGGTCAGCGCCGACACCGGCCATCTCCAGCCCGCCTCGGGCGGGGTCGGCACGATGGTCGATGTGCAGCACCTGTACTTCAACACGCCAGCGCGCCGAAAGTTCCTTAAAACGGAACAAACCGAGCTGGGACACTGCCTGGAGATGATCCGGCGGGTGGCGCTGGCGCGGCCCGATGTCACGATTTCGGTCCATCACAACGGCAAGCCGCTCGAGCACTGGAACGGCGGCGACGTGGCCACGCGCACCGCGCAGGTGCTCGGCACCGACTTCGCACGCGCCCGGCTGGCGCTGGACGAGGAAGCCGGCACGCTGCACCTCTATGGCTTCGCGGGGCTGCCCACGGCGTCCCGGGGGCGGCCGGACCAGCAGTACTTCTTCGTCAACGGCCGTTTTGTGCGCGACAAGCTGCTCAACCACGCCGTGCGTAGCGCCTATCAGGACGTCCTGCATGGCGACCGCTTCCCGTCGTACGTGCTGTGCCTGGACCTGCCGCCGGAAATGGTCGATGTGAACGTGCATCCGTCGAAGATCGAGGTGCGCTTCCGCGAATCCCGCGCGGTGCACCAGTTCGTCTACCACGCCGTGCAGCGCTGCCTGGCGCGGCAGGCCGGCGAACAGGGCGACAGCCTGCATACCGATGCAGCGGATGGCGCCATGATGCCGAACGCAAGCCCGATCGGGGGCAGCGGCATGGCCGGCGGCGTACCCGGCGCGGCGCCGCAGTGGGTTAACTACTCCGCAGGCCGCCAGACCGAACTCGGCATCGCTCAGCCGCGTCAGGCCTATCTCGGCATGGTGCGCGAGGCCACCGGCGATGGCGCCGGCCGCGCCTGGCAGCCGTCCGCGCAGCCGCCCGCCTGGCTGGCCGATGCCCAGGCCGCCCGGGCCGACGAACCGCCCAGCCTGCTCGACCGCCTGCCGATGGGCACCTCCTCGCCCTTCGTCCAGCACGATACGGACGGCGCCGAGGCCGATCACCCGCTCGGCTACGCGGTGGCCCAGCTCCACGGCATCTACGTGCTGGCGCAGAACGCGCGCGGGCTGGTGCTGGTGGACATGCATGCCGCGCACGAACGCATCCTGTACGAGCAGATCAAGATGGCACTCGAAGCGCGTGAACTGGCCGTACAGCCGCTGCTGATCCCGGTCACGCTGCCGGCCAGCCCGGTCGAGATCGGCGCGGCCGAGGAACATCAGGAAACGCTGACCCTGCTCGGTTTCGACATCGCCCCGGTCTCCCCGACCACGCTGGCCGTGCGTGCCATTCCCGCACTGCTCAAGCAGGCCGATGCCGAGGCGCTCGCGCGCGACGTGCTGCGCGACCTCCAGTCCTATGGCGGCTCGCGCGTGCTGGCCGAGCGCCAGAACGAGCTGCTCGCCACGCTGGCCTGCCACAGCKCCGTGCGCGCCAATCGCAAGCTCACGCTGGAAGAGATGAACGCGCTGCTGCGCCAGATGGAGCAGACCGAGCGCGCCGACCAATGCAACCACGGGCGCCCCACCTGGGTGCAGCTCACTGTGGCCGAGCTGGACCGGCTGTTCCTGCGTGGCCAGTAACAGTTCGTCGATGTCTGCGCTGTCTTCCGCTCCGCTGTCTTCCGCCCTGCCGCCGGTCGTCTGCCTGCTCGGCCCCACCGCCTCCGGCAAGACCGCCGCCGCGCTGGCGCTGGCCGCGCACACGCCGGTGGAGATCATCAGCCTCGACTCCGCGCTGGTCTATCGCGAGATGGACATCGGCACCGCCAAACCCACGCGCGACGAACTGGCCAGCGTGCCGCACCATCTGATCGACATCATCGATCCAGTCGACAGCTACTCCGCCGCGCAGTTCGTGACCGATGCCGAGCGGCTGATCGCCGAGATCCGCGCGCGCGGCCGGGCGCCGCTGATCGTGGGCGGGACCATGCTCTATTACAAGGCGCTGACGCAGGGCCTGAACGACCTGCCGCAGGCCGACGCCACGCTGCGCGCCGAACTCGACGCCCGGGCGGCCGAACGCGGCTGGCCGGCGCTGCACGCGATGCTGGCCGAGGTAGACCCGGTGACCGCCGCCCGGCTGGCGCCCAACGATGCGCAGCGCATCCAGCGCGCGCTGGAGATTTTCCGACTAAGCGGACAGCCGATGTCCGCGCTGCTGGCCCGCCAGGCTGATGCCCGCACCTTCACCGGCGCGGCCGATGCGCGCTACCGCGTGATTGCGCTGGAGCCGTCGGATCGCGCGGTGTTGCACACGCGGATCTMGGAAAGATTCGATGCGATGCTGGCCGGCGGCCTGATCGACGAGGTGCAACGGCTGCGCGCGCGCGGCGACCTGCATCTCGGCCTGCCGTCGATGCGCTGCGTCGGCTACCGGCAGGTGTGGGAGTTCCTCGACGGCGCCTGCGATGCCTCGACCATGCGCGAACGCGGCATCGCCGCCACGCGCCAGCTCTGCAAGCGCCAGCTCACCTGGCTGCGCAGCACGCCCGAGCGCGTCAGCGTGGACTGCCTCGCCCCGGACTACGTGGCCCAGGTGGCCCGGCTGGCTGGGATGTTGGGGTAGCATTCCCGCACGCTCCCGCATTCGCCGCTTACTACCGTTCCCATGACCGCCTTCGCCATCCGCCCTGCCGAGCCCGCAGACAGCACCACGCTATTTCGCCTGATCGCCGCGCTGGCCGAGTATGAAAAGCTCACCCATCTCGTCGAAGCCACGCCGGAAAAAATCCAGACCGCGCTGTTCGGCGACCGCCCACATGCCGAGGCGGTGCTGGTGGAAGTGGAGACGGACGAAGGCCGGCAGGCGGTCGGCTTCGCGCTGTTCTTTCACAATTTCTCGACCTTTCTGGCCAAGCCGGGGCTGTACCTCGAAGACCTGTTCGTGGAGCCCGCGTGGCGCGGCCACGGACTGGGCAAGGCGCTGCTGCGCCATCTGGCCGGCATCGCCGTGGCGCGCGGCTGCGGGCGCTTCGAATGGTCGGTGCTGGACTGGAACCAGCCGTCGATCGATTTCTATCAGGCGATGGGCGCCAACGTGATGCCGGACTGGCGCATCTGCCGCGTGACCGGGGATGCGCTGACCAAGCTCGGCGGCCAGCCCTGAGGCCCTGCGCCCCTGCATCGAGCAAGCCCAAAAACAAAAACGCCCGATGTTGTGAACTGACCCCCAGAAGTTGGACGGTTGATGGCTAGGCCGGAAAGGGCTGAGTCCTGTATTGCACGGGACTCAGCCCTTTTAGTTTGAGCTTGATGCGGTCATGATTGTAGTAGTGAATGTATTGGCGCAGTCCATCCTGCAGTT